>CAZKZT010000204.1:0-7157 GCA_964557265.1 uncultured Hyphomicrobium sp. | reverse complement strand
GCCAGCATTCGGCTTCTTGAAAACTTTCACTACAGTGAGCAAGGGTGGGAGCCGCGCAGTACGACTCGCGGACTTTATGGCGCATTATTCTTGGCTGCACGCGGAGCAATGGCCAAAGTACGACCGGGGAGAGCAAGATTTTCCTCGGATGGATCTGCTGCTTCGTATGATGGTCAATGGAGTTAGGACCATCGGCAATTATGTGGAGGACATTACACCTCTAGGCTCGGCAGCCGTTCCGGAAAGTGCTGCCGTGCTCCCAGATCTTTGAGGCTTCCGCGCTGCTTCGATGACTGATCTGTGAACTCATACCTCACATCCCCATACTCGGCGTCGCCGGCCAGCACCTACCTGCGGCTATCGTGATCGAGATGTCCGGCAGATCGGCGGCGGTGGCCTCGCGAAAGACGATGGCGTTGGCCGTCATGCGGCCCGTCTCAACCCGCCCATGCGCTCGATGAAGGCGGCGATGTCGTCGATGCCGCTGCCGTTGCGTGCTTCCGCGAACACGAACGGCCGGTCGCCGCGCATCCGCTTCGCATCGCGCTCCATCACGGCGAGATCGGCGCCGACGTGCGGCGCGAGGTCGGTCTTGTTGATGACGAGCAGGTCCGACTTGGTGATGCCGGGGCCGCCTTTCCGTGGGATCTTCTCGCCCTGCGCGACATCGATGACGTAGATGGTGAGATCGGCGAGCTCCGGCGAGAACGTCGCGGCAAGATTGTCGCCGCCCGACTCGAGCAGGACCAGTTCGAGCTGGGGAAATTTCCGCCGCATGGTGTCGATGGCGGCGAGATTGATCGAGCAGTCCTCGCGGATCGCGGTGTGCGGGCAACCACCGGTCTCGACGCCCATGATGCGCTCGAGCGGCAGCGCCTGCATCCGCATCAGGATCTCGGCGTCTTCCTTCGTGTAGATGTCGTTGGTGATGGCGCAGATGTCGTAGCGGTTGCGGAAGCGCTGGCAGAGCGCCGCGGTGAGCGTGGTCTTGCCGGAGCCGACCGGGCCGCCGATGCCGACGCGCAGCGGGCCGTGCTGGAGGTTGGTTTCGGTGCTCATGAGCGGAACAGCCTCGTGTATTGAGTTTCATGCTGCATCGATGCGAGATCGGCGGCGAAGGTGGCGCTGCCGATGTCGTCGAGCGTGCTCGTTGCAGCGACGGCGGCAGCTTGCTGCAATGTGGACAGCAGCGCCGCAGTCAATCGCTGGCCGTCGGTCTGGCCGATCACGCTCAGACGGATGGCGGCCGAGATAAGATTGCCAATGAACGCCATGCCGTAGCCAAGCAGTGTGGGTGCGAGCGGCAAATCGTGCCCTGCCGCCGCGACGCCGACCGCGACGGGATAGGCGACATCGCCCGCATGCGCGGCGCGCAACAGGCTGACGGCGGCGCATGGCCACGCCGCATCGATCTGGATGAGAAACGATCCGCCTTGCGTGATGGTTTCCAGATGGCGCTCGGCGGATGGCTGCAGTGCCGTGGCGAGTTCAGCAACGCTCGAGAGATCTCCCGCATTCTGCGCCGACGCTGCGTGCCATGCTGCGGCCAGCACGATGAGGTCGTTGCGCAACGAACCGAGCGCGACGAGATCCTCGAGCCAGGAACCGAGTGTCGCGCGATCGGTGACGAGCTGCTTCTCGACCGCCTTCTCGAGCCCGTGGCTGTAGGCGAACGCGCCGACCGGAAACGCGGGCGAGAGCCATACGAGCAACTGCGCGGGCACATCGTTCAGTGCGACAGGCAGGCTCGGCGGTCTTTCGCGCGTGCTCAAGGGCGTGCTTTCGTCAGTTGATCAGCCGGGGCGCCAGACGCGCGTTGCGGGCGCTGGGGCATCGTCATGATGATGGTGGCCATGATCGTGATCATGGTGGTGATGATGGTGCCCCGAGTGGAGCGGCCCATGCCCGCCATAGGCGCCGCCTTCAGGCTCGAACGGCCGTGTCACCGCGCGCACCTCGCCGCCGAGGCCGGTCACCATCTCGCTGAGCACATGGTCAGTCTGGATATAGAGCGCGCCGCCGGCCAGTTCGGTCGGGGTGTGGCGATTGCCGAGGTGCCACGCGATCCGCATCAGGTGGTGCGGATCGCGGGCGCGGATTTCCATCAGCGCCTCGGGCGCAGCCTTGACCGCGATGAGGTCGCCGTTGGCCAGAACCAATGCGTCGCCCTCGGCGATGTAGGTGGCTTCGGGAAGGTCGAGCAGCATCTCGGCGCCCCCGTCGGTCGTCATGACGATCCGGCGGCGAAAGCGCGCCTGCCGGTCGAGTGTCACCGTGTCGACTGGAGGGTGGGGGCTGGCCGCCACCGCGTCGCGGCGGATGACGGCGCGTGCGTGCATCATTGAGCGGTATCCCGGCAGTTGCGAGGCTCGATTATCACCGCGATGGCGCACGCTCGCAATCGTGGAATGTCCCGATCTGTCAGCGCGCTAGGTGTCCGCGCGTGCCGTGTGGCGCCCCCCGGTCCGCGAGGTCCACGTTTTTCATGCAACTGTGAAGCCCGTTGGGTCGAAGTGTTTCCGGTGTGTCGGCAACGGAATGCTTTAATCATCTATTAATAAATATGAGTAAGATTTGATAACGGACTGTAAAATTTGCCGATAACTCGCGCCGATAGGGCAGTCGAAAATGTTCGAAACCACGCTCCTCCTCGCAACGATGCCGGCGCTCCTCGGGGTGCCGCTCGCCGACCTTGCGGCATGCGCGGTCGTGGTCGCGTTTCTGGCGGCGCCCGCACTCGCGGACAAGCCGAAGATTGAATCCGGGCGGATCATCGCATTCGGTGGCCCAAAGTCGGCTCGCACGGCGGCGAGCCATCCGTTGGACAAGGCGCCCGCAGCCGCACCGGCCCCCGCGCCTGCGCGGATCACCCCGGCTGCGACACGCCTCTCGACCGCTGATCAGTGGCAGACGGTGTCGCGCCTCGTCAGCGCCGGGGCGGACCGCATGATGGCGGTGGCGCGCGAGCAGCAGTCGATCCGCCGCGAACTCGACTCGCTCGACATGACGCTCGAGAATATGCGCCGCGAGCTGGCCGCGGTCATGAGCGTGGCTGTTCCGATGCCGCGACGAGGCCAGCTTGTGGCGATCCCGGTCCGCGCGCGCTCCGCAGCGCTGGCTGCGTAGCTCAAACCTTCACGCCCATGCCCATGTTCTGCAATATCGCGAGCAGGGCTGTCACCGTGAGCACCGACAGCACGACGCTCACAGCCACCGAGGCCGAGACCGAGCCGACAGCGCGATTGTAACGCGCGGCGAAGATGAAGGCGTTGGCGCCGGACGGCATGCTGCAGAAGACGGCGAGCACACCCGCCCACAACGGCTCAAGGCGGAACACGTATAGCCCCAGCCACAACGCGATGGCGGGGAATGCGATCATTTTCAGCGCGACGATCAGCGCCAGTGTTGGAGTCTGCCCCTTCAACTCGTAGCGCGCCAGCGTCATGCCGAGCGCTGTCAGCGAGACCGGGATTGCCGCACTGCCGAGCAGGACGATCAACTTGTCGACGACCTCAGGCAATGCGAGACCACTCCATCGCCACAGCATCCCGAGGATGACCGGCGCGATGATCGGGTTCTTGGCAAGATCGAGCATCGTCTGCGAGAGCTGGCCGAGCGATCCGCTGAGGCCGCGCAGCGTCAGCTCCATGTGCAGCGTACCAATCAGCCAGAGCATGGTCGTGTCGCAGATCAACAGGATGGCGACCGGCGTTGCAGCGTCGGGGCCGAATGCCGACAGGATCAGCGGAATGCCGAGCAGCAGACCGTTGCCGAACACACTGGCGAACGAGATCGCCGCGCCATCCGGAGCCGGGCGATGCAGCACCAGCTTGGTTGCCAGCGCGGCCAGGATCCAGATGATCACGACGGCGAGCGCGTAGGCACCGGCGATCAGCCATGGCGATTGCGCTGGCGGCTGCATCGTCGCCATCGCGCGGAAGAGAAGCGCGGGGATCAGGAGCTTGAACGCGAATTGGCTGAGCAGCGGACCCGCTTCGTCGGGAACGTAGCGGATGCGGTTCGCGCACCATCCGATGGCGATGAGCCCGAACACGGGGGCGACAAGCAGGAAGATCGCGAGCATGGCCGCTCCCGTGCAGTGTTCGTTCGTCGATGGAGCGTGCTATCCCGCGATTTTTGAGAAGTCGGCGACACCGAGCGTGGCGGCACGGATCTGCGAGAGCAGCCGCAGGCGATTGATGCGCAGTTCCGGATCGTCGGCGTTGACCGTCACCTGCTCGAAGAAGGCGTCGACCGGCGCACGCAGCTCGGCAAGCGCGTTCATGGCGCCGCGGAAGCTCTCGACGTTGATCGCGGCGACAGTGTCCTGCTTGACGCTCTCGATCGCGGCGGCGAGGGCGACCTCGGCCTTCTCCTTCAGCAGTTTGATGTCGTAGTCGCCGGCGTGGCTGGTCTTGTCCTTCTTTTCCTCGATGGCGAGGATGTTCGACGCGCGCTTGACGCCCGCGAGCAGATTGGCGCCGTCGTCGGTTTTGAGGAACGCGTCCAGCGCTTCGACGCGCTTCACGATCAGCGCGAGGTCGTCCTGGCCGCCGAGTGCGAACACGGCGTCGATCAGGTCATGCCGCGCGCCCTTCTCGCGGAGGTGGACCTTCAGGCGGTCGGCGAAGAAGGAGAGGAGGTCCGATGTCGTCTTCTCATCCGGTTTGACGCCCTTGAGTAATGAAAGGGCGCTGCCGAATTTCTCGGTGAGAGAAACGCGCAGATCATTCTCCAGCACGATGCGGATCACGCCGAGGGCTGCGCGGCGGAGCTGATACGGATCGCCCGAGCCCGTCGGCTTCTCGCCGATCGCCCAGAAGCCAACGAGCGTGTCGAGCTTGTCGGCGAGCGCGACGGCAATCGCGACCGCATCGCCGTCCGACGCCAGCGGCACTGTATCCGATGGTCCTTTCGGCTTGTAATGCAGCTCGATCGCGCGCGCGATCTCGGCCTTGATGCCGGGCTTCTCGGCATAGTAGCGGCCCATCAGGCCCTGCAGCTCGGGAAACTCGCCGACCATGCCGGAGACGAGGTCGGCCTTGCAAAGCTGCGCGGCGCGGCGCGCATCCTCGGGGTTCGCATCGACCGCGCCCGCGATCTGGAACGCGAGTTCGGCGATCCGCTCGACGCGAGCCTTCTGGCTGCCGAGCTTCTCGTGGAACGTGATGCCATCGAGTGCCAGCGCCATCTCATTGAGCGGACGCTTGAGGTCCTGCTCCCAGAAGAAGCGGGCGTCGCTCAGCCGCGCGCGGATCACCTTCTCGTTGCCCGAGACGATCTGCTTGCCGTCGTCGGCCGCGATCAGGTTCGACACGGCGAGGAAGCGGTTCGCCAGCGCGCCGGTCTTCGGATCACGCAGCGAAAAGCACTTCTGATGCGACTTCATCGACGTGATCAGGCATTCGGCGGGCACGTCGAGGAATGCCTCATCGAAGTGGCCCATCAGCACCGTCGGCCATTCCGTGAGTCCTGCATTCTCGGCGAGCAGAGCGTCGTCCGGAACCAGCTCGAGCTTGTGCTTTTTTGCGAGCGCCAGCGCTTGCTCGCGGATCATCGCGGCGCGCTCGGAGGCAGGCAGCAGAACCTTCGCCTCTTTCAACTTCGTGCCGTAGTCTTCGAAGCTCGCGACCTGGAACGGCTCGTTGCCGTGGAAGCGATGGCCGCGCGTGGTGTTCCCTGCTTCCACACCGGCCCATGCGAAGGGCACGACCTTGCCGCCGAGCAGGCAGATGATGCCATGCAGCGGCCGCACCCACACTTCCGGACGGCTGCCCCACCGCTGCGCCTTCGGCCACGGGAATTTGCCGAGAACGGCGGGCACGACCTCCGCGATGATGTCGGCGGCGGCACGGCCGGCCTTCTCGATCTTGGCGACGTAGAAATCGCCCTTCTTGTCGCTGATGACGGTCGCCTCGCCGATGGAAGAGAGACCGGCGGACTTGAGGAAGCCCGCGATCGCCTGCTCGGGCGCACCGACGCGCGGGCCCTTGCGCTCCTCCGAGATCGCGGGAGAGCGCGTGGCAACGCCCTGCACGACCAGTGTCAACCGGCGCGGCGTCGCGAATGCCATCGCCTCGCCGACCGCGAGACCGGAAGCGGCGAGCCCTTCGAGCACCAGACGCTTGAGGTCTTCGGCCGCACGCGCCTGCATGCGGGCCGGGATCTCTTCGGAGAACAGTTCGAGCAGAAGTTCAGACATGGTGTGTGTCTCGACTATTGCGCCAGCGCTGATGACGCGGCGCTCTCAAGCGGAGGTGTCAGGTCGGATTGATGCCGAACGAAACGCCGAGCAAGTGCAGCACGTAGACGGTCGCGCCGATGATGCCGAGGACGAGCAGCACGCGAATGAGGGGCAGCATTTCCTGCAGCATGTTGCCGACGACATAGGTCGTGAAATAGCCGAGCGCGCCGCCGAGCAGCAGACCGAGGAACGCGACGCCGAGGCCGCCGGCCCCGAAGCCGAGCCACGCGCCAGCCGCGGCCGCCGCGGCAATGCCGACCATGCTGACGGTCGAAAAGACCTGCATCCACATAGGTGTGGGGCGCTTGTTCGATCGAGCCGGAGCCGCCGACGCTTTGGTACGCTTCGTCTTCATGCGCGGCCTCCCGCGGTCTCGAGCCAGGCGCCGCAGCAGGCCTTCGCCAGCTCGCGCACGCGCAGAATGTAGCTCTGGCGCTCGGTGACCGAAATGACGCCGCGCGCATCGAGCAGGTTGAACAGATGCGAGGCCTTGATGCACTGGTCGTAGGCGGGGAGCGCCATCAGATGCTGCGCGCCATCGGCGCCCTCGACCCGGCCGGCACCGAGCAGTGCCTGGCATTCCTTCTCGGCGTCCTTGAAATGCTGGAGCAGCAGCGCCGTGTCGGCGTGCTCGAAGTTGAAGCGTGAATACTCCTGCTCGGCCTGCAGGAAGATGTCGCCGTAGGTGAGTTTGCGCGCGTCGGTGCGGCCGTTGAAGTTGAGGTCATAGACCCGGTCGACACCCTGCACGTACATGGCGAGCCGCTCGAGGCCGTAGGTGATCTCTCCCGCGACCGGATTGCAGTCGAAGCCACCGACCTGCTGGAAGTAGGTGAACTGCGTCACCTCCATGCCGTTGCACCACACCTCCCAGCCGAGACCCCAGGCGCCGAGCGTCGGGCTCTCCCAGTCG
>CAZKZT010000203.1:0-7177 GCA_964557265.1 uncultured Hyphomicrobium sp. | reverse complement strand
AGCGAAACGAGACCGCCACCAAGGAACAAGAATGCGAAACCAATCGTCAGTTGCCATCCAGATCTGGCCATTCGCCGTGTCGGACGATCGGCTGGAGACGCTTCGTGCCCATCTGTCCGGCGATGAGCTGGAGAGGGCAGATCGGATGCGTGTCCCTGCGGCGGCGCGAGACTTCGTGGCCGTCCGCGGCGCCGTCAGGGAGCTACTGGCGATGGAATGCGGCTGCGCCCCGCGCGACTTGAAGTTCGCCGTCGGTTCCCGAGGCAAGCCTCATCTGATTTCCCCTGCGCCCCCTGTGACCTTCAACCTGTCTCACAGTGGCGGCTACTGCGCACTCGCGACCACTCCGGCGGCTCGACTAGGGGTGGACATCGAGACCATCCGGCCGACGGTCGGAGATCTGGCGGAAAGCGTCTTTACGCCGCGCGAAGCCGCCCAGTACGCGACGATTGCCGAGGCCGAGCGCATGCGTGCCTTCTTTCGCGCATGGGTCGCCAAGGAAGCGTTCCTGAAAGCAACCGGCGACGGCCTCGCTGGCGGCCTGGATAGCCTCGAACTGGATCTGACGCCCGGACCTGAAATCAACGCCACGCGCATTCGAGGAAGCGAAGCGGCACGGGCAACATGGTGCTTCCGGGGCTTCGATGTTCTGGACACCCTTGTCGGCGCCGTCGCTGTCGAGGTGGGCCAGGACACACTCGACCTCGTTGTCCGATTCATCGACGGCGAGAGGGCGCCCTGACGCACGCCAGGTCGGAGCGCGCGGTTTATTGCTCACTACGCGGTCTCCGCCTGCGTCAATCGCAAGCAACCTGAAGCAACGGATACTGTTCTGCGAGCTAGAGAGCAGACCGTCCTGCGATCGCGAAGCGTAGATAGGCCGATGATGTCACGGCCAATGCGCGCCCGCTCGATGTCTCTATGGCGTTGTGTTTGCCTTGGCACGCTTGGCTGTGCCCGCAAACACGATCTCTCCCAGCACGAGCGCACACCGCCCGTAGCGTTGCGCAAGACGGACCGGATCGTTGGCCAATCGCCAGAACCATTCGAGGCCGGTTTTCTGCATGAAGAGCGGCGCACGCACCTGGGCACCGACGAGGAAATCAAGCCCGGCACCGATGCCGATGAAGCCCACCCGCACGCCGCGCGCAACGGCCCTGGCTGCGAAGAGCTCCTGCTTCGGCGCCCCGAGCGCAACAAAGCAGAGGCGCGCGCCTGACGCCGCAATGGCATCGAGTGCCGCGTCGGCTGCGGGGCCTTCCGGATCGAAATCGCGTTCCGGCGAGCTTTTGCCGGCGATCGCGAGCCCGGCCCCGGCGTGGGCCGCCAGAACATCGGCAGCGCCATCGAGGACTTCAGTGCGGGTTCCAAACAGGTAGATTGGCAAGCCACGTTTGGCTGCGGCACATGCCAGCGGGATGACAAGGTCGGCGCCGGTCGTCCGCTCGATACGCGTCCCCTGACGCGACGCCAGGAACGCGACAGGCGCCCCATCCGCGGTGACGAAGCGGGCGTGCGCGTAAGCCGCCTGGAAACGCGGATCGCGCTTCAGCTTGTCGAGATGGTCGAGATTGAGCGTGAAAGCCGCAAAGCTCTCGCCGCGCGCGGCAGCCTCGACGATTTCCGTTACGGCGTGCGGCATGTTCGCGATATTGATCGGCCATCCGGCGATCGTGGCAAGAGGCGGCGCGGGCGCGGTCGTCATTGCAAACTGTACTCCACGCTGCACTCGATCATGCAGAACCCTTGGCGCGTGCCCCGCCCGGGCCCTCGCGGCGTGACGGGCGCTGCCCTGAGCCGGGGCGCGGTCAGCACACGACAGACCCGGCCTCGGCGCGGGCGCTGTATATCACCCCGATCCTGAACAACCGATGCACGTCGCGAAAGAACCAGCGCTCGTGGTTATCGGGGCGTTGCGGCCCTCGGATACACGCTGCACGCGCGAAAATCTTTCTGGCCCGTTGCTAGGAGCAGAAAAGGCCGCGCCGACACTACCAGTGTATCGGCACGGCAGAGAGCGGGATGCTGGCGTTGATCATCATGAACTTGAGCCGGTCCCTCACGGCTGGCGACGCAAGCGAGGGCTGCAGGCTCAGCTCGCGCCGCATCGTCACCATCCCCGGGACACCCAGCAGACTCTCGAATTTCCTGTCGCGGCGCTTGGTTTCAACCGCGAAGCCAGCGCCCTTATAGGCGGATAAGGCGCTTTCGTTACCGAGATATGTGGATACCTGTGCCGTTTGCAGGCCTCGCGCAGCCCCTGCGGCCAGAATCGCATCGAGGAGCTGCCCGCACACACCAAGACCACGGTAGGCTTCATCGACCGCGACCCATTCGACCGTCCAGCTGCCAGGTTGCGCTGGCGCAAGGCAGCTGTTCATGTCTTCGACGCGGGCCATGACGGCGGGAAGATCGGACTCCGCATAACCGAGACCGACATAAGCATCCGCCAGCGCCGCGCCCATCGGCAGCAGATCCGCCTCGTCCGGATCGAACGCCGAGAGCGCCCCGACCGGCTCGCCACCCACCTCAGCCACGAGGAAGCGCGAATAGTGGCAGGTGCTCACGAAGTCGCTCAGAACCATCCACTCCAGGAGGTCGACAATCTCCGCGTCCTCCAGCCGTAAGGCGAGGTCGAACGGCCCCCGTTTGAGCTGCGAGCGGGACGCCGACAGAACAACATTCGCAAGAAATGCGGAGTGGTCAGGATTGGCTTTGACAATCGAGAGGTTCGATACAGGCAAGATTATCTATTCCTTTCACATTCATATGCCCCCGCACTCCTCCTGAGATTATGGACTATCAATCGGCATCGCAAGTAGATCAGCACCGGACCCGCATATTGTGCCTTCACGGACGCAGAAAAATCTGACGTTCGTCTCGCTCGGGAATTGGTGATACGGACGAAAGCATCACGATCACCACGAGCCGATCAAGCTCCTGGACGGTGACACCAGCGAGGGGCCGAAGGGCTTGAGGATCCAGATCCCGGGCATCCGGCAACACATGCCAAGCAGTGCTATGCCATTGCCGCCCAACACTCATTCGCGATCCCAACGGCCATTGGATTGCCCACGGCCGCACGATATAGCTGGATCACAACCCGGCGGAACGCCAGATCCGACCGGGCGCGGCACGGGGCGATCGGAGCATCAGCGCGCATGAACAAGATCACGCATGGGTCTCACTGGGGTGCCTTCACCGCGGTCGTCGAGAACGGTCGCCTCGTCAATATCGAACCCGCGTCGCGCGACGCAGACCCCTCGCCGATCCTGCGCGGCATGCCGGACGCCGTTTACCACAGCGTCCGCGTCGCACGTCCGTCGATCCGCAAGAGCTGGCTCGCGAAAGGCTACAAGGCAGGCGGTGAAGGCCGCGGCGCCGAACCGTTTGTCGAAGTACCGTGGGACGAAGCCCTCGACATCGTTGCGGCCGAGCTGAAGCGCATCAAAAAGGCCTACGGCAACGACGCGATCTTCGCGGGCTCCTACGGCTGGGCGAGCGCCGGCCGGTTCCACCACGCCAAGACGCAGCTCCAGCGCTTCATGGGCCTGTTCGGCGGATTCACCGGCCAGAAGCACAACTACTCCCTCGCGGCCGGACTCGCCATCCTGCCGCATATCCTCGGCGATCACCGCACGCTGCGAAACCTCTCGTCGTGGGACGACATCGCGCAGAACTCGAAGCTGTTTCTCGCCTTCGGCGGCTGCGGTACCAAGAACGCGCAGGTCGAACCGGGTGGCTCCGGCGAGCACACGGCGGGCCCGTGGATGCAGCGGCTTGTCGATGCCGGCGTCGAGATCATCTCGATCACGCCAGTACGCGACGACACGCCCGCATTCGCCAACGCCACGTGGCTGCCGATCCGGCCGAACACCGACGTCGCGCTGATGCTCGGCCTCGCGCATACGCTCGTCAGCGAGGGCAAGCACGACCGTGACTTCCTCGACCTCTACACGGTCGGCTTCAAGAAATTCGAGCGCTACCTCATCGGCACCGACGACGGCACGCCGAAGACGGCCGACTGGGCCGCCGGTATCACCGGCATCGATGCCGAGACGATCCGCACGCTCGCCCGCAAGATGGCCGCGACGCGCACGATGATCGGCACCAGCTACTCGCTGCAGCGCGGCGACCACGGCGAGCAGACGTTCTGGATGACGGCGACGCTCGGCGCGATCCTCGGGCAGGTCGGCCTTCCCGGCGGCGGTTTCGGCTTCGGCTACGGCTCGATGCACGGCCAAGGCAATCCGGTGACGGTCTACTCGGCGCCGGCACTGTCGGCAGGCAAGAACCCGACCGGCAGTTTCATTCCCGTCGCGCGCATCACCGACCTGCTGCTCAATCCGGGCAAGTCCTACGATTTCGACGGCGAGAACCGCATCTATCCTGACACGCGCATGATCTACTGGTGCGGCGGCAATCCGTTCCATCATCACCAGGATCTCAATCGCCTGATCGAAGGCTGGCGGCGGCCGGAGACAATCATCGTCAACGAACCGTGGTGGACGGCGACGGCGCGCTACGCCGACATCGTGCTTCCCGCAACGACGACGCTCGAGCGCAACGACATCGGTGCGAGCTCGCGCGATCGCTTCACGATCGCGATGAAGAAGGTGATCGAACCAGTCGGCGACGCGCGGCACGACTACGACATCTTCCGCGGCGTCGCGCGGCGCACCGGCATCGAAGCGCAGTTCACCGAAGGCCGCGAGGAGATGGATTGGCTGCGCCACATCTACGAGGTGTCGCGGCAGGATGCGGCGCGCGTTGGCGTCGAACTTCCGAACTTCGATGTATTCTGGGAACAGGGTCACGCCGAGAGCCCCGTACCGGCAAAGCCGCACACCGTTCTCGCCGACTATCGCGAGGATCCCGCGGCGCGCCCGCTCAAGACCCCATCAGGTAAGATCGAGATCTTCAGCGAGCGCATTGCGGGCTTCGGCTATGACGATTGCCCGGGCCATCCTGTTTGGATGGAGCCAATCGAGTGGCTCGGGTCGGAGAAGACCAAGCAATATCCGCTGCACATGATCTCCAATCAGCCTGCGGGCAAGCTCCACTCGCAGATGGATTTCGCGGGCGAAAGCCTGCATCTCAAAATCGACGGCCGCGAGCCGGTGATCATCCATCCGGACGACGCAGAGCGGCGCGGCGTTCGCCAGCATGATGTCGTGCGCGTGTTCAACGATCGTGGCGCGACGCTTGCGGCGGCGGTGATCTCGGACGGCGTGCTGCCGGGCGTGATCCGTCTGGCGACGGGCGCATGGTACGATCCTGCCGAACCCGGCCACATCGGCGCGCTCGACAAGCACGGCAATCCGAACCTGCTGACGCCGGACAAAGGCACATCGAAGCTCGGCCAGGGCCCGATCGCGCATACCGCACTGGTCGAAGTCGAACGCTTCGACGGCGATGCCGGCCGCGTGACCGCGTTCGAGCCTCCGGTGATCGAGAAGCGGGCGAGCTGACGCAGCCTTACCAGACCGGTCCGTCGTTGACGGTCGAGACGTGCGCCGCGACGACCTTCCAGCCGAGGTCGGGGAAGCGCACCCACGTCTGACTCTGACGGCCGATGAGATCCTTGCCGCGCACCTTGAACTCGATGTTGACGGTGGCGATATCGCGCCCGAGGGTCAGGATCTCGAGACGGATACGGCGCTCCTTGATACCGGGACCGGGCGGACGCCGGACGCGGTGCGCATGAATCTCGTCGAAGCCGTACCCATTCTCGTGCAGCGCGTAGCGGATCGCGTAGGGACTGTTCCAGAACGTGCGATCGAGAACATCGACGTTCTTGTCGATCAATGCCTGCTCGTATTCCTCGAACAGCGCGCGCACCTCGGCAACGACCTCGGGAATGTTGGCGGTATAGTCAGGCGCGCTCATGCCATCTCCTCGTGGCGACCGTCACCGCTTCCAGCCAATCCAGTCGCACAGTGCCTCGCCCATGATGAGCTTCTTGTCGGCTGCAGGGATCCAGTCGATCTCCTGGAAGTGCGAGATGCACTGCGCCCATGAGCACGGCATCTTGGTGATATCGGTCCCCCAGAACAGACGGCGCGGACCGAAGGCATCGTAGAGCGCGCGGTAGTGGGTGTGCAGACTGCGGAACGGATAGGCGTCGTCGGCGTAGAATGGGCCGCCAGTCATCTTCACCGCGACGTTCGGATGCTTCGCCAGCGCGACCAGTTCACCCCGCGTCGCGAACGCCGCCTCGCCCCCCTGGAAGATGCGATTTGCACCCATGTGGTCGACGATCAACTTGAGATCAGGATGGCGCGCGGCGATCTCGCCGACCCTCGGCAGCCATCCGTCGACCAGCAGCGCTACAGGGATCTGCGCCTTCTCCGCCGCCGGCCAGAGCCAATCGATCGTGCCGTCCATCGGCCAGGTACGATTGTGCTCGGCCATGAAGTAGAAGCGCAGGCCGAGCATGCCCGGCCGTTGCTTCCAGGTCGGCACGAGCGCACGGCTCTCCGGCCGCTCGAGCGGAAAGTTGCCGAAGATCGCAAAGCGGTCCGGATAGGCCTGGACCGCCGCCATCGCCAGCTCGTTGCAATCCACGTCCCACGTCGGCGGGTGGATCAGCGCCGCATCGACGCCGGCCGCATCCATGTCGCGGATCGCGTCATCCGCCAGATACGGCTGCTCGCGGTGCAGTGCGACTGGAACGCCCTTACCCCAGATGTGGATCTGCGCGTCGACAATCGCCATGCCGCCCCTCACATGCGACGTGCGATGCGCGGGTCGAGCGAGTCTCGCAGACCATCACCAACGAGGTTGATCGCCAGCACAGTGATCGCCAGACACAGCCCCGGGAAGAAGATGATCCACGGCGAGATCTGGAAGAAAGTGCGGCCGAGCGAGATGATATTGCCCCAGCTCGGGATCTCCGGCGGTGTGCCGGCGCCGAGGAAGGACAACCCTGCTTCGGTCAGGATCGCCGAGGCGCAGACGTACGTCGCCTGCACGATCAGCGGCGCAATCGTGTTCGGCAGGATGTGCCGGAGCATGATCCGGAGATTGCCGGTGCCACCGGCGATCGCCGCCTCGATGTAGGGGCGCCCGCGCACCGACAGCACGACGCTGCGCACGAGCCGCGCCACCCGCGGGATCTCTGGAATCGAGATCGCGATCACGACAATGAAAAGACTGGCCTTCATCAGCGTGATCA
>CAZKZT010000202.1:0-7200 GCA_964557265.1 uncultured Hyphomicrobium sp. | reverse complement strand
GGACAGCCAGCGCGCGGTGACCATCAACGTGTTCCAGGGCGAGCGCGAGATGGCGGCCGACAACAAGGTCCTCGGCCGCTTCGACCTCGACGGCATTCCGCCGGCGCCGCGCGGCGTGCCGCAGATCGAAGTCACGTTCGACATCGACGCCAACGGCATCGTGCACGTATCCGCCAAGGACAAGAAGACCGGAAAAGAGCAGTCGATCCGCATCCAGGCGTCGGGCGGTCTGTCCGACGACGAGATCAAGCGGATGGCTGAGGAGGCCGAGCGCTTCAAGGACGAGGACGTCAAACGCCGCGAGCTCGTCGAGGCGCGCAACCAGGCCGACCAGCTTGCCGCCCAGATCGACAAGGATCTGGCGGAGCATGGCGACAAGGTGAGCCCCGACGACAAGAAGGCGATCGAGGCTTCGGTGGCGACGCTCAAGGAAGCCGCCAAGGCCGATGACGTCGAGCAGATCAAGTCGGCGACCCAGGCGGTCATGCAGGCGGCGATGAAGCTCGGCGAGGCGATCTACGGCGCCAACAAGGAAGCCGCGGAAGCCGGCGGTGCGGACGATGCCCCGCAGGGGGACGCTTCCCGCGCCGGCAGCGACAACGTCGTCGACGCCGATTTCGAAGAGGTCAAGGACGACAAGAAGAAGTCCGGCTGACCTCGGAGCTGATCGATGCAGACCTCCGACCGCCCGACCGCCGCGCCACAGTCCTTCGGGACGAAGCCAGGCAAGGTTCAGGACGGCTGGTCGGAGGTATTCATTTGTTCGCAGCGCAATGCTCGACGGGCCTGACCCGGACGACGGGGATCGGATGACGTTCTCATGGCCAAGCGCGACTACTACGATGTTCTCGGCGTCAAACGAGGCGCCAGTGAAAGCGATCTGAAAAGCGCTTTCCGCCGCCTCGCCAAGGAGCACCATCCGGACCGCAATCCGGGTGACGCCTCCGCCGAGCAGAAATTCAAAGAGATCAACGAGGCCTACGAGGTCCTCAAGGACCAGCAGAAGCGGGCCGCCTACGACCAGTTCGGCCACGCCGCCTTCGAGAACGGCGGGCGCGGCCCCGGCGGGCCCGGCGGCTTCGGCCCCGACTTCTCGTCCTCGATGTCCGACATCTTCGACGACCTGTTCGGCGAATTCATGGGCGGACGGCGCGGCGGCGGCGGCCCCCGCCAGCGCAACGCGCGCGAGCGCGGTGCCGACCTGCGCTACAACATGGAAATCTCGCTCGCCGAAGCCTTCTCGGGCAAGCAGGCCCAGATCCGCGTGCCGACCAGCGTCACCTGCGAAACCTGCTCAGGGAGCGGCGCGCGCGCCGGCTCCAAGCCGACCACCTGCGCCACCTGCGGCGGCCAGGGCAAGGTGCGCGCGAGCCAGGGCTTCTTCACGATCGAGCGCACCTGCCCGTCCTGCCAGGGCCGCGGCGAGACGATCGACGATCCCTGCCCGACCTGCCACGGCAACGGCCGGGTCACCAAGGAGCGCACGCTCGCGGTATCGATCCCGCCGGGCGTCGAGGACGGCACGCGCATCCGCCTTGCGGGCGAGGGTGAGGCCGGTTCGCGCGGCGGGCCGACCGGCGATCTCTACATTTTCCTCTCGATCCAGCCGCACGAGTTCTTCCAGCGCGACGGCGCCGACATCTTCTGCCGCGTGCCGATCGCGATGACGACGGCCGCGCTCGGCGGCAACGTCGACGTGCCGACGGTGGACGGCAACCGCGTGCGGATGCCGGTGCCCTCAGGCACCGAGACGGGCAAGCAGTTCCGCCTCAAGGGCAAGGGCATGCCGGTGCTGCGCTCGAAGGTGATGGGCGATATGTACATCCAGGTCGAGGTCGAAACCCCGAAGAGCCTATCGCGCAAACAGCGCGAGCTGCTGGAGGAGTTCGAGCGCGAGTCGAACAAGGAGACGAACCCGGCGTCGAACGGCTTCTTCGCCCGCGTGAAGGAGTTCTTCGATCCGGGGAAGGGTGGGTGAGGGAAGGCTTCCCGCCGGTCTGATGACTACAGGCTCGCGTGGGTATCGTACCAGCCGGGCAACGGTCCTTTATGTCCGGTCCAGATCGCGTAACCTTTCCGAATAATTTTCCTGATTGGCCCAGGCAGCTTTTTGACGGTCGATGCATCGCCAAATCGGCGATAGAGCACAAATATGTGCTCGTACTCACGCAACGTCTCATCGAAACCGAGCCACGGCTGCGGGATGTCATCGCCAAACGGCCCCGAGGCGTGCTTTTCGAAACGGTACGTCATGGCGCGGCCGTCGCGCGCCGTTGTCGAAATCTCGGAGCCGCGCACCGAGGCTTGCTGTACTGGTTTGAATTTTGAATAGCCAAGATCACGCAGGAGCGCCAATTCGGATCGAAGCTCCTCAAAATCGACCTTCTCGGATTCGATCGAGACAAACCGCGGACGGTCGCCGGATAGTACATCCCTCCCATCTACGCCGTCGCATTGTTCCGGCTGATCGGTGCATCTACGATAGCGGCACGCAAAAGCAGGTTGGCGGAGGATGCTCGGATGAATGAAGCGACCAAACGCGCGCAGGCCGGCGACGGTCCGACAGCCGAGCTCGGCGCATTCGTCGCCGGTCTGACGTTCGACGCGCTGCCCGAGACCGTCGCGCACCAAGCCTCCGACGTCATCCTCGACGCCCTCGGCTGTGCGGTTGGCGCGTGGCGCGATGATCCCGAGAAGGCGGATATCGTCAGCAAGCTCACCGCGACCTTCAACGCCGCGCCCGTGGCCTCCGTGTGGGGATCGCATGGGCTCAAATCTGACGCCGCGATCGCAGCACTCGCCAACGGTATCCTCGTCAACGCCGCCGACTTCGACGACACGCACAAGCGCGCGCTGCTGCACACGGGCTCGGTCGTCGTCCCGCCGGCGCTGGCGCTCGCGGAGGAGCGCGGGCTGTCCGGACAGCAAGTTCTGACCTCCGTGGTCGCCGGCTACGAAACGGCGGTACGCGTTGGCATGGCGGTGATGCCGACCCACTATCGCTTCTGGCATTCAACCGCGACCAACGGCACCTTCGGCGCAGCCGCGACGGCAGCTTCCGCGCTCGGGCTCGATGCCCATGGCGCCCGCATGGCGCTCGGCTACGCGGGCACGCAAGCGGCTGGTCTCAACACCTTCTTCACCTCGGGCGACCTCACAAAAAGCCTGCATCCCGGCAAGGCGTCGTTCAACGGCGTGCTCTCCGCGCGCCTCGCCGCGCTCGGCGGCACGGCACCTCCGACTGTGCTCGAGCACGAGAAAGGTTACGTCACCGCTTTCTCCCCCGAACCCAAATTTGCCGCCCTGACCGACGGGCTCGGCACCACCTGGGAAATCCTTCAGAACGGCTTCAAGTTCTTCCCGTCCATCCTGGCGAGCCATGCGCCGATCCAGGCAACGCTCGCCATCGTCGACAAGAACGATGTGAAGCCGGACCAGATCGAAAGCATCATCAACGAGACCTACAGCACCGTGAAATCGCACTTCTCTGCAAAGTCCGTGACGACGGCGATGGGCGCCCGTGTGAGCGTGCCCTACTGCTGTGCAATCGCGGCACTCGATCGCGCCGTCGGGCAGGCGCAGTTCAAGGAGGAGCGCGTGATGCGCGACGACGTGCAGCGGCTGCTCACGCGCACGGACGTCATCGCAGATGCCGAGCTGACCAAGCTATATCCCGCCAAGTTTCCCGCGCGCGTAACGATCACGCTGAAAGATGGCCGCAAGCTCACCGAGAGCCGCGACTATCCGAAGGGCGACCCACAGGAGCCGCTATCGCCTTCCGAGATCGAGGCGAAGTTCCTCGACAACGTGAGCGGCCGCTTCAATTCAGCAATCGCGAAGGAGATCGTCAAGCGCGTGCGCGGGCTCGGCGATGCGACGACGGCAAAACCGCTTCTGGCGCTGCTGGCAGGCTGAGGTTTGCGGAAACGGGGGCACGCGCCTCCTCACTCCCTCTCACTTGCACGTGACTCGGCCCCTTCGCCTCTTCCCGCTCGGGCGGGTTCGGCTTATCTCTCGGAAACCCTCATTTTCCGGGAGAGAGTCGCCCATGCTGATCCGCCCTCCGCGCGATATTCCCTCGTCCGAGATCACACCGAAGTCCGTCTACCTCGGGCGGCGCGAATTCCTCGGCGGCGCAGCGGCCCTCGGGATGGCGGCGGCGATGCCGTTCAGCGGCGCAGCCCACGCGGCACTCTCAGCGCAGAAAAGCCCTTTCTCGACCGACGAAGCGCCGACCCCGCTCAAGGACGTCACCAGCTACAATAACTTCTACGAGTTCGGTACCGACAAGGGCGATCCGGCGAAGCACGCGCACACGCTGACGACGGCGCCGTGGAAAATCAAAGTCGACGGCCTCGTCGACAAGCCCGCCGACTACGACCTCGACGACCTGATCAAGGACATCGCGCTCGAGGAACGCATCTACCGGATGCGCTGCGTCGAAGGCTGGTCGATGGTGATCCCGTGGGTCGGCATTCCGCTCGCGAGCGTGCTGAAGCGCATCGAGCCGCAGGCCAGCGCCAAGTTCGTGTCGTTCGAGACGCTGGTGCGCCCCTCCGAGATGCCCGGGCAGACGGGCCTGCGCGTCTTCCAGGCGCTGCCGTGGCCATATGTCGAGGGCCTCCGCCTCGACGAGGCGATGCACCCACTGACGATCCTCGCGGTCGGCCTCTACGGCGAAAAGCTGCCGAACCAGAACGGCGCGCCGGTGCGCCTCGTGGTGCCGTGGAAGTACGGCTTCAAGAGCATCAAATCGATCGTGCGCATCTCACTCACCGAGCAGCAGCCGCGGATCTCGTGGGAACTGCAGAACCCGCGTGAGTACGGCTTCTATTCCAACGTCAATCCGAACGTCAGCCACCCGCGCTGGAGCCAGGCGACCGAACGGCGGATCGGCAGCGACAGCGGCGGCCTCGGCGGGCTGTTCGCGAAACGACACCCGACGCAGCTTTTCAACGGCTACGGCGAGCAGGTGGCGAGCCTGTATGCGGGCATGGACCTCAAGACCTACTATTGAGGATGGATACGCACCCCGCGAAGCCGATCGACCTCACGCGCCTCGCGCTCGGCACCGATCCCGTGCGCCGCGCGCTCTATATCGCGGGCATGGCACCGGCGGTCTGGTACTTCTATCTCGGCCTCACCAATCAGCTCGGCGCTGATCCGCAGAACGCGCTGGAGCGCGCGCTCGGGCTGTGGGCGCTGCGGTTCCTCGTCGCCTCGTTGGCCGTATCGCCGCTGCGCCCGCTCGTGGGCCCGCGCCTCATCCGCTATCGCCGCACGGTCGGGCTGCTCGCATTCTATTACGCGATGCTGCATGTCGCGGTGTATCTGGTGCTCGACCAGGGGCTCAACGTCACCGCGATCCTCGGCGACATCGCGACGAAGCCCTACATCACCGTCGGCCTGATCTCGTTCGCGATCCTCGTGCCGCTCGCCGTGACTTCGAACAACGCCTCGATCCGCCGCCTCGGCGCGCGCTGGAACAAGCTGCACACGCTCGCCTATCTCGCCGCGGTACTCGGCGCGCTGCATTTCATCCTGCTGGTCAAGGTGTGGCCGACCGAGCCGCTGATCTACGCGGCACTCGTCGCCGGGCTGCTGCTGTTCCGCCTGCAAGCGCACCTGCGCAAGCGGTTCGGGGCCAATCCGGCCAACCGGCGGCGTTGAGCCGCGCGCCGGGCGCCCCGCCGGAACTCTGGCATCACCGCCGCGTCTCGTCTAAATGATGGCCGACTATCCGCCCCGGGAGCGTAACCACCCATGCCTCACACCACGCGACTGCTGTTCATTGCCGGCTCGGCGCGCAAGGACTCGCTCAACAAGCGCCTTGCCAGGCTCGGTGCCGAGATCGCCAACGCCAACGGCATCCATTCGACGTTCGCCGATCTCGGTGACTATCCGATGCCACTCTACGACGGCGACCTCGAAGCCGCCGAAGGCCCGCCCGAGAACGCGCGCAAGCTGAAAGCCCTGTTCAAAGTCCACCACGGCATTTTCATCGTCTCGCCCGAGTACAACGCGTCGATCCCGCCACTGCTCAAGAACGCGCTTGACTGGGTCAGCCGAATCCGAGACGGGAATGAGCCTCCGCTCGCCGTCTACAAGACGCGGGTGTTCGCGCTCGGATCAGCGTCACCCGGCGGCTTCGGTGGCATTCGTGCCTTGAGCGTGCTGCGTCAGACGCTGGAAATCGGCACCGGCGCTCTCGTGCTGCCCGACCAGTTTTCCGTAGCGCGTGCCAGCACGGCCTTTGCCGACAACGGGCATCTCACGGACGCGAAGTCGATGGAGCTCTACAAGAGCACGATCGAGAAACTCGCGCGGGCTGCCTTCATCATGCGCGGGGAGTACGAAAAGAAATGAGTGATAACCTCTCTGCACGCGACCGCCTGTTCGTCGCGCTCGATGTCGCGAGCGTCGATCGCGCCCGTCAGCTCGTGACCGAGCTCGGCGATGCGGTGTCGTGCTACAAGGTTGGCCTCGAGCTGCTGTTCGGCGGCGGGCTCGAGTTCGCCCAGGGCCTCAAGGCCGCGGGCAAGACCGTATTCCTCGACATGAAGCTGCTCGACATCGCCAACACGGTCGAGAAGGCGGCGGCGAACATCGCGAGCCTCGGCCTCGACTACCTGACGATCCACGGCATCGATACGAAGACGATCGAGGCAGCCGTGCGCGGGCGCGGCAACAGCCGCCTGAAGCTGCTCGCGGTGACAGTGCTGACCAGTCTGGAAAAGGACGATCTCGAGCAGCAGGGCATTCGCGGCATGGCGCCGGCGGATCTCGTGGCGCATCGCGCACAGCTCGCGAAGGCGGCCGGCATCGACGGCATCGTCGCATCGGCGCAGGAAGCGTCCCTGATCCGCGCCAAGGTCGGCTCCGACACGCTGATTGTGACGCCGGGCATCCGGCTCGCGGGCGGCGTCGCTGGTGATCAGGTGCGCGTGATGACGCCCGAAAAGGCGATTGCGGCCGGCGCCGACATGCTTGTGGTCGGGCGGCCCATCACCGAAGCCATCGATCCGCGCGCCGCAGCAGCGGCGTTTATCGCCGAGATCGAGAAGGCTCTATAGGCGCTGCGGGCGCGGCCAATGGCGCCGCCATGGAATAAGGTAGCGGTCGAAGACCGCGAGATGGGAATGCCGACCGGCGAGGCAGCCCCGCGGCCGCGGTAGCCGTCATGCCGAAGGCGTGCTCCGC
>CAZKZT010000201.1:6164-7216 GCA_964557265.1 uncultured Hyphomicrobium sp. | reverse complement strand
CGAATAGGAGTTCAGCATCGATACGACGACGGGCATGTCGGCGCCGCCGATCGGGATGATGAGCAGGACGCCGAACGCCAGCGCCATGATCGTGATCAGCCAGAACAGCCACGACGAGCCGCCGGACTGGGTGAACCAGTAGACCAGCAGGATCAGGAACAGGCCAAGCGCGCCGTTGATGAGGTGGCGCATCGGCAGCAGGATCGGCTTGCCGGACATGCGCCCCGACAGCTTGGCGAAGGCAATCACCGAGCCGGTAAACGTGATCGCGCCGATCGCGACGCCGAGCGACATTTCGAGCAGGCTCGACGCGAAGATATGGCCGCTGGCGTCGGAGATCCCGAACGCGGTCGGTGAGTAGAGTGCGGCGGCGGCCACGAAAACGGCCGCGAGGCCGACCAGAGAGTGGAATGCGGCAACCAGCTCCGGCATCATCGTCATCGGGATGGTCCGCGCCGTATAGGCCCCGATGGCGCCGCCGATGCCGATGCCGCCGATGATCAGGATCCACGTGAAGACGCTATCCGTGGATTGGATCTGGGCCAGCGTGGTGACAATGGCAATCGCCATGCCGACCATGCCGAACAGGTTGCCGGAGCGCGACGTCTCCGGGCTCGACAGGCCGCGCAGCGCGAGGATGAAGAGGACGCCCGAGACCAGATAAAGGAGGGCGGCGGCGTTGGCGCTCATGATCTCATCCTGTTGAGGAACGTCGTGAAGCGGCTGGGAGGCTTGAGCTGCGGCAGGGCCTTCTCGGCGGCATCGCGCAGCTCGGCGTCGTCGGCTTCATAGAGGCTGTTGGGATCGCGAAGTTCGGGATCGGGGCAGTAGGCCTCGACAACGAAGAAAAGCGTCTCGATCGGCTTGGGGAAGTCAGCGTTTGCGCGTTGACTGGCATGCCACAGCTCGAAGAATCCATCATGGAACGCCCGCTCGTCGATGCGGCGCGCCACGAAGTCGTCGATGAGCCGGTGCCAGCCGCCATGGCTCACTTCTTCTCTTTCTTCTTGTACATCGCCAGCATGCGCTGGGTGACGAGAAAGCCGCCGAAG
>CAZKZT010000201.1:0-6154 GCA_964557265.1 uncultured Hyphomicrobium sp. | reverse complement strand
TGGACGCCGACGGCGAGCAGCGCGCCGACGACGATCACCGAGGAGATCGCGTTGGTGACGCTCATCAGCGGCGTGTGCAGGGCGGGCGTCACGCTCCAGACGACGAAATAGCCGACGAAGATCGCGATCACGAAAACCATCAGCTGGTAGACGAACGGGCTCACGTCACCGCCACCGGCCGCGAGCGCGGGGGAAGCGGTCAGCATGAGCAGCGGCAGCATCCATGCCAGTGCGGGGCGCATCGTTCAGGCTCCCTTCGGCTGCAGATTCGGGTGGACGACAGCGCCACCTTTGGCGACCAGCGTGCCTTTGATGACTTCATCGTCCCAGTCGACCTTGAGGGTCTTTTCCTTCTTGTCGATCATGAGCTCGAGGAAGGTCAGCAGGTTTTTTGCGTAGAGGCTCGAGGCGTTGACGGGCACCTGCCCGGCCAGATTGAGCGTGCCGTCGATGCGCACGCCGTTGTGCTCGGCGATCTCGCCGGGCTTCGTCAGCTCGCAATTGCCGCCGCGCTCCGCCGCGAGGTCGATGATGACCGCGCCGGGCTTCATGCTTTCGACCATGGCGCGGGTGATCAGGCGCGGCGCCGGCCGGCCCGGGATCAGCGCCGTGGTGATGACGATGTCCTGCGCCTTGATGTGGTTCGCGACCAACTCGGCCTGCTTTGCCTGATAGGCTTCCGACATCGGCTTGGCGTACCCGGCGGCGGTCTGCGCCTGCTTGAATTCGTCATCCTCGACCGCGACGAACTTGGCGCCCAGCGAGGCGACCTGTTCCTTCGTGGCCGGGCGCACGTCGGTCGCCGAGACGATGGCGCCGAGCCGCCGCGCGGTCGCGATCGCCTGCAGGCCGGCGACGCCGACGCCCATGATGAACGCCTTGGCCGCCGGTACGGTGCCCGCGGCGGTCATCATCATCGGCACGGCCTGCTCGAACATGGCGGCGGCGTTCACAACGGCCTTGTAGCCCGCGAGGTTCGCCTGGCTCGACAGCACGTCCATCGACTGCGCGCGCGTAATGCGCGGCATGAACTCCATCGAGAACAGGCTGGCGCCGGTTGCGGCGAGGGCGTCGAGGCCGGGGCGATCGTCGGTCGGGCTCAACATCGCGGCGACGATGGCGCCTGATGCGAGTGATCGCACTTCGTCGACAGAGGGGCGGCGAACCTTGAGCAGGATATTCGCGCCTTCGACGGTCTCGGCAACGGTGGCCGCGATCTGGGCGCCCTGCGCCTTGTAGATATCGTCGGAGAAGCGTGAACGCGTGCCGCTGCCCGCCGTCACTTTCACCGCGCAGCCGAGCGCCACCAGCTTGCGGACCGTCTCTGGCGAGACGGCGACGCGCGATTCCTCAGGTGCCTCGGGCGTGACCGCAACCGTGACCATCGCGCTCAGTCCTTTGTCGTCGTTGATACCGCGGGAAACCGCCGCCCGTGAAGTGAGGGGCCTGGGCGGCGCCGGTGACGACGCCGCAAGCGGCAGGAGAGAAGGTTAGACCAGGAAGTACGCCATGCCAGCGAGGATGACGATAACGATGCCGGTCAGGATGATGGTGCCCTTGATGAAGCCATTGTAGGTACGCTCATGCTCGGCGTAGTCCATTGCCGGATGGCCGGTGGACGGGTCAAAGGTCATGGAGTTCCCCTGCTTTGCCTGAATTTCGTTCTTCTCACTACCCGATGGCACCTGTGGCATCAAGCACGCGGTGCGTAATGCCGCGCCAGGGGGCGGGAGCCGCGTCGTGGCGCTTTCGAAGCGTGGCTCAGGCCGCCTGAGCCGACCGAGCCCAGGCGCCCCACGCCGCGATCGCCTCGATATCGGGCGGATCTCCGTTTCTGAGCACCCGCTGGCCTTCCGTTGTGGTCGCGAAGGCCAGCACGCCGGCGCACAGATCGTCAGAGGAGGCTGCTGCAAGGGTCTCGGCGTCGCGGAAGCCTGCGCCGACGATGAGCTGCGCGTGTGTGCCCCGGAGATTGGGAACGTCGATGACGAGGCGGCTCTGGTCCTGCCAGTCGCGGATGGTGTCGGAGCTGATGTGGCGGTTCGCGATTTCATCGGCGAGTTCGACCGGGTCCGCATCGAGCAGATCGCCCACGGTCGCGATCCCGACGCGGATGAGGCGGTCGGCTGTCTTGGGGCCGATCGAGGGGGCATCGACGACATCATCGTCGCGGTCGAGGTAGGTCCGCGGGGTCCGGTCGGTCTTTTGGGTGATGGAGGGGACTGAGCCCGAACGAGGGCTGGCGCCGGCATCAAGCCGCTCGACCAAACCGAGGCTTGGCTTGGGCACCGTCTCAGCAGTGGATTTGGCGGGTGGTTTGGCCGCTGCAACTGCAGGCCCCGATGCGGTCGGCACAGGTTTCGCCTCGACGGGCGTCGTGGCCGGGGTAGCGGGCGGGGCTGCTACCGCCGGCTTCGCTTCCGCTTGCGCTTTGGCGCGCGCCTCCGCCTGGGCCGCGACGCGGCGCGCGGCTTCTTCCAGCGCACGCTTGCGGTTTTCTTCGCGCAGGCGTTCCGCGCGCTCTACCGACGTCTCCGGCAGTGGCACATCGGCGTAAGGGAACCGTTCAGCGGCCGGGAACTGGGAGATTTTGGCCAGCACCTCGCTCGCGTGGGCGGTGCGCACGGCGAGATCGTCCTCGGGCAGGTTCTCCTCGACGCGGCCCGTCGCCTGCAACTCGTCGTACATACGCTCGACCGCGCGGCGATCGCTCACGTCGTCGAGTTTTTTCTGGAGGGACTTCAGCGGAATTTTGATGGTGGCGAGGATCGTATCGAGCGTCAGGCTCACTTCGGGGGGCGTCACGCCCGCTTCGTCGATGGCGCGCTGGAGGACCTTGCCGAAGGTCATCGCCGCGCGTGCGATCAGCCCCGCCACGAAGCGCTGCGCGACGGCATCGAGCCCCGCCGGCGGATCGACGACGCCGCGGGCGAAGTCGTAGTGCGCGATCAGTTGCTCGTAGTAGCGGTTGGCTTCGACCGCGCTGTCACATACCAGCGTTTCGAGCCAGTTGCTGGCGTCGGCGATCGTCACCTCGGGCGGCGGCAGATCGCGTTCTGCGAGACGCCACAGGTCGTCGTAGCTGCGGTTGATACTCCATTCGACGGCGCGATGGACATCATTCTCGGCTTGCGACTGGCCGGTGTGGAAGGGGTGCAGCGGGTCGGTGATGTAGTGGCTCAATACGCCGGCTGCATAGGCCGCGGTCGACCAGTCCTGCTGACGCAGAGCGACGACGACGTGGCTGTACCAGCTCCGCGCCTTGACCGGCGCGCCGCCCCAGAATTTGTCCCGCGGATGGAGGACGTGATTGATGAAGTCCTTGAACTCGTCGTCGGGTGCCTTCGCGCCGACCATCAGCAACTCGGCGTGCTTCAGGAACAGGTCGCGCCATGTGTCGACGTTGGGGCCGTCGAGATAACGCAGGCCATCGAGGGCGAGCTTGTGGTGCGTGCCCCTGGCATGGGCCGCGTAAAGCACACGGAAGAGGGTGTTCATCGACGGCTCCGCTGATCAACGCGCACAGAACCAGGCGCGGATCGTCCGCCGACGCCTCAGTTGCGGCACGCTACGGCGAGTCGTCCCTCCAGCGGAAGGGCACCCCGCGTTGAACGGTGTGGTCAAATCGCTCTTCGTCTGCCGATATCGCTCGTGCTGGGCAATACGCGAAGGAGCCGGCGCGGCATGAACAACCTCTGGATCTGGGCGAGTGTCGGCGCGGCCTTCTTCCAGGCTCTGCGCTACGCGGCCCTCAAGGTGCTGAACCAGCACCTTTCGACGGCGGTGACGTCCTACGTCCGCATTCTTTTTACGGTGCCGTTCCTGCTCGCCTATCTGCTCGCCGTTATGCGGTGGAGCGGCCAGCCGCTGCCGGATGTCGACGCCTGGTTCCTGGGCTACTGCGCTGCTGCTGCAACAGTACAGTTCATCGGCACCGTGCTCGTCGTGCGCATGTTCCAGCTCGGCAACTTCGCCATTGCGACGCTGATCATCAAGGCCGACGTGATCATGACGGCGCTGATCGGGACGGCCTTTTTCTCCGAACAGATCACGGGGGTTGGCTGGATCGCCATCCTGCTCACGATCTTCGGCGTGATCGTTACCTCGCTTGGCCGCCAGCCGGCGTCGGAGGCCGCGGCGGGCGGCGAGAGGCGGGTGGATTTCTTCACCCAGGCGAAGCCCATGCTGATCGGGCTCACCTCCGCACTGAGCTACGCGTTGTCCTATTTGCTGCTGCGCGAGGCCATTCTGGTGCTCGATCCGGCAACGGGTCCCGTTCTTCGTGCTGCGGTCGCGGGGCTGGGGATGGCGGGAACATCGTCGATCCTGCTCGGCATTTTCCTGATCGTCACGCAGCCGCGCGAACTGGCGCGTATTTTCCGGTTTCCGAAGCTGTGCTGGCTCATCGGTTTCCTGAGCTCGTTCGGCACGATCGGCTGGTTCCTGGCCTCCGCGCTGGCCAATGCCTCCTATGTCGCGGCCGTGGCGCAGGTGCAGGTCGCGTTCACGCTTCTGCTGTCATATTTCTACTTCGGCGAGCGGATCCGTCTGGTGGAAGTAGGCGGCATCTGCATCATGTTGGCGGGGTTGATTTTATTCCGGATGGCGTGAATCAGACGTCGGACATCGGGGGCGCCGCGTGATGCGGGCAGACCACGCGCGCTATTGAAGTGAAGCTTGACTTCACAGGCCGCGTGGCTAGATTGCCCGCAACAGTGCGACACCCGAAATTTCGAAGAGACGAAGATGGCAAAGCCCGTAACGCAGAAGATCAAACTGATCAGCAGCGCAGGTACCGGCTTCTTCTACGTGACGAAGAAGAACCCGCGGACCGCGACCGAGAAGCTGTCCTTCAAGAAGTACGATCCGATCGCGCGCAAGCACGTCGATTTCAAAGAAACCAAAATTAAGTAGGCCCTTTCCGCCCGGCCGCTTCCGGCGGCCGTGCTTCTGCGGACCGATCCATTAACCACGTTCATCCTGATGTGGCCTTCCTATGTGAGGCGCTGCAGCAGGCTGCTATTGCCGCAACGCGATTTTTGAGGGAACGAATTCGGCGATCGCCGCGTTTGTAGCGACGACCGGCAGAAAATACGGTTGAGGGGAAGCCACGTGGGCGAGAAGGGTCCGGCCTGTGACCATTCTCGGCAGCGGGGTACGAAGACCGAGATGTCACAGGCCGGCTCTGTACCAAGCAGACAACCAAAGAGGGCGTTGGTTCGCTGCCTGGCCGACCGATCAGCGTTTCATGGCATCTTCGAGGAGGCCACTCCTGCCATAGTCGCTGATCGCCTCGTTGGGACTAGGAGATGCGGCGGACCTAATCCCAAGAGTCCTATTGAGAGTGCTGTTTCGTCTGCCCCCTCGAAATTCGACCCCTTTTTGACGCTGAATGGCGACAGCACTGTGGCAGCGCAGACCGCTGTCAATGCCGTATCAGCCGTCTGAAACGCTGAATGCAGATCAAACTTGTGCCTAAACAATGACAGATTTCCGCAGCTTGCGCAATGTCAAGGTAGGAAAGTGTAGAATTTGCGTTACCGGCAGAATTTTTGCTGAAAGTGACAGCGCGGCCGCGGTGGAGCGGCGCCGGGCGCGCAGGTCGCGTCGTTCTCTCGATCGCCGATGATGGCGTGCGGGCGCGTTACTGGTCCTGGATCATGGCGCGGCCTTGCTCGACCAGGATGGCCACGTCGCGGTCTTGTTCGCCGCCGCCGACGTACGCACCGCGGATGGGCGCCGCCTCCCTTGCATCGCAGCCGATAGCCACCCTGACGTGGCGATCCGTCGGGCACATCCCCTCGGACGGGTCGAAGCCGATCCAGCCTAGCCCGTCGACCAACACTTCGGCCCAGGCATGGCCGCTGCTCTGCTGTGTACTGTCGGATCGCAGATAGTAGCCGCTGACGTAGCGGGCAGGGAGGCCCAGCGCGCGTGAAGCGGCGAGCATGATGTGGGTGAAGTCCTCGGCAGTGCCGGTCTTGGCGTCGAACGCCTCGCCGGCGGTCCGCTCGTCGCCCGCCGCGCGCGTCGTGAACGTCATGGCGTTGTGCAGACTCCGCATCAGCGCGTGCATTGTCGCGAGGCGGTCGCCGCCCTGGCCGGCTGATGTTTGACGCGCGAAGCGGCGCAAGGCGGGGGTCACGCGTGTCAG
>CAZKZT010000200.1:0-7230 GCA_964557265.1 uncultured Hyphomicrobium sp. | reverse complement strand
GCCGCGACCCGCCGAAACTGTCACATGACTGCGATGTGCGCGCGCTACTGATCCCGCTTGTGTTCGCCGCGTGGCGCCACGATGCGAGTCGGCAGTGTCCGTAAGCCGTCCTGCCGATCCGGCGATCCACGCGACTGGGGGCTCCCCGCGGATCGGCGAGGTCGGGAATGGTCGTGCTCATTGCCACGGATGCCTGGCATCCACAGATCAACGGCGTTGTGCGCACGCTCGAAGCGCTACGGCGTAGCGCGCGGGAACAAGGCGTCCTCATCGAGTTCCTGACGCCGGAAGGCTTTCCGTCGCTCAAGGTGCCGACCTATCCGGGACTGCGATGCGCGATACCGCGTGCAGGCGAGATCGCACGGCGAATCAGGCGCGTGGATCCGGATGCGATCCACATTGCGACCGAAGGACCGATCGGTTTCGCCGTGCGCCGCTACTGTATGCAGCGCTGCATTCCGTTCACGACCAGCCTGACGACGCGTTTCGCGGAATACGTGTCGGCGCGGTTCCCGATCCCGGTGTCCTGGGGGTATGCGGCGCTGCGCAGCTTTCACTCCGCAGCGGCCGCGACAATGGTGTCGACGCCGTCCTTGAGGACAGAACTCGAGGCGCGTGGTTTCCGGAATCTCCGCATGTGGTCGCGCGGGGTCGACACCGAGCTCTTCCATCCCGATGGCGCGATGCACCTCGATCTGCCGCGTCCGATTTTCATGAACGTGGGACGGGTCGCGGTCGAGAAAAATCTCGATGCATTCCTTTCACTCGACTTGCCGGGTAGCAAGGTCATCATCGGCCACGGCCCGCAGCTGGCCGAACTCAGGGCGCGCTATCCGGACGCACACTTTCTCGGCGCGATGAGTGGCGAGCGTCTTGCCGCGCATCTTGCCGCTGCCGATGTGTTCGTATTCCCGAGCCTGACGGATACGTTCGGTATCGCCCAGCTCGAAGCTCTGGCTTCAGGGGTTCCGGTTGCAGCCTTCCCGGTGACAGGCCCGCTCGACGTGATTGGCGACGCGCCGGTGGGCGCACTGAGTAACGATCTGCGCCGAGCGTGTCTCGACTCGCTGGATGCGTCGCGGTCCGCCTGCCGTGCGCACGCGCTGAGCTTCTCATGGGCGCGCAGTGCCGAGCAGTTCCTTTCCAATCTGCATCCTGATCCCGTGGCGTCGATGCGCAGCCGTCCGGCCGTCTCTGCGGCGGTTCAGGCTTCAGCCGTCGCGCAAAACACGAGTGTTCCTCCTATTCGCAGCTAACACCCAAGTGCCGAGTACCTAGTCGACCCTGGAGCAAAATCCGAATGAAGAAGCCGATGAGCCATGCGGGCGTGACCAAGACTTACGACCGATGGGCGCCCGTCTACGACCTCGTGTTCGGTAGCGTATTCGAAAAGGCGCGGCGCGCGGCGATCGCCGCCTGCGAGGAAGTCGGCGGACGTGTGCTCGAAGTTGGCGTCGGCACGGGCATCTCGCTGCCCTACTACTCGAACCGGTGCCGCATCGTCGGAGTCGATATATCGGAAGCGATGCTCGAGGTGGCCCGTCAACGCGTCGAGACGCGTGGCATGACCAATGTCGAGCAACTCGCGATCATGGACGTGCAGAACCTCGCGTTCGCGGACGGCGCATTCGATGTCGTTACCGCGCAGTATGTCGTCAACACGGTGCCGGATCCCGAAGCCGCACTCGACGAGTTCATGCGTGTGCTGCGGCCGGGCGGTGAGCTGATCGTCGTCAACCGTGTCGGGGCCGAGAAAGGGCCGCGCCTCAAGGTCGAGAAGCTGCTCGAGCCGGTCGTTGAGCGGCTCGGCTGGCGCTCCGACTTTCCGTGGCAGCGCTTCGATCGCTGGATGGCGCGGAATGGTGGCGTCGCGCTGGCAGAACGCCGCCCGCTGCCGCCGCTCGGCCACTTCGCGCTGCTGCGTTTTCGCAAACTGCCTGCCGACGCGCGCGCGCAAGCAGAACTCACGACAGCCGCATGAGCAGTTTCATTGCGTCCGCGCGTTCCACATCTGCCAAGCCAATGGAGATCTGAATGGCCGGCTTCATGGAGACCCTTCGCCAGCAGCGGTGGGATGACCATCGCTTCTATCATCACAGCCGCATCAACCAGTCGCTCCACTTCGTGAGCGCAATCAGCTTTCTCGTCGCTTACGGGATGCTGTTCTACGACCCGCCGATGGCGGCGCTGATCGCCTGGCTGATCGGCATGTGTACACGTCAGAGTGGTCACTTCTTCTTCGAGCCGAAGGGATACGATCACGCGAACGACGTCACCCACGACCACAAGGAAGAGATAAAGGTCGGCTACAATCTCTTCCGCAAAGTGATCCTGATGGCGATCTGGGCATTCCTGCCGCTGCTCGTGCTCGTCAACCCGACGCTGTTCGGCCTGTTGCCTGCCTATGATGGCTGGATGGGCTTTGCGCGCCACGTCGGCACGATCTGGCTGGCGCTCGGCGTTGCCGGCGTGCTGTTCCGGATGGTGCAGCTGTTCTTCATCCAGGATGTGCAGGCGGGCGTCGTGTGGGTGACCAAGATCCTCACCGACCCGATCACCGATATCCAGCAGTACTGGAAAGCACCGCTGGCTCTTATGCGCGGTGAGTTGATCGATCCCGAAATCGCGATGCATCGGCCGCATTGAAAGCGCGCTTATCTCCTTCTCCCCATATAGGACGGGGAGAAGGAGAAATAGGCGCTCAAGCCGACACCGCCTTACGCTTTCTCACGCCGAGCTGCCACATCTCGCGCAGCACGCGGCGCTTGATGTTGATCGGCGGATTGTTCGCGTCCTGCCACCACCAGCCGTCGTGCTTCATCTCTTCGGCCGCGGCAACGAAATGATCCGCCACCGCCGAGAAATCCTGGGTCGAGTAGTTGAGGCTGAAGATGAGACGCCCGCTGCCGACCCAGCTCAAGGCCAGGCCATGCTTGCGCAGGTAGTATTGGAGCATCCAATTGTAGCGCGACGGCCGGGTGTAGAGCACGGTCCAGATCGTCGACATGCTGGACACGGCGAGCGGAATGTCCGCTGCCGCAAACCGCGCATTCAGCGCATCGGCTCGCGCCTGCCATGTGGAATCGAGGTTCGTGTAAAGGGCGCGGATGTCCGGCTGATTGAAGCGCTCGAGGAAGACATTCATCGCCCCCATCACATGCGGATGCGCGTTGAATGTCCCCCGGGCGAGGCAGACGTCTCCGGGCCGGTCGTCGCGATAGCGCTTCATCAGGTCATGGCGTCCCGCCAGCACGCCGACAGGGAAACCACCGCCGAGCGTCTTGCCGTACGTCACCATATCGGCGCGAACACCGAAGTACGCCTGCGCGCCGCCCGGCGCCAGCCGGAAGCCGACGAAGATCTCGTCGAGAATAAGCACGATGCCGCGCGCGGTGCACACCTCGCGCAGCTTGAGCAGCCAATCGGCATATGCGGCGCGATCGAAGTGCGCACGGCGCGAGCTGTCCACAAGCGCGCCGTCGCTCGGTGGTCCGGCATTGGGATGCATCGCCTGGATCGGATTGACGAGCACGCACGCGATGTCGCGACGCCGCCGCAGCACCCGCAGCGTCGCCTCCGACATTTCCGCCAGTGTGAAAGTCGAGCGGGCCGGTTCCGGATTGCCGACACCCGGCTGCACATCACCCCACCAGCCATGATAGGCGCCGGAAAAGCGCACGATTTTCGACCGGCCGGTGTGATAGCGCGCGAGACGTACCGCCTGCATGACCGCTTCGGTGCCGGACATGTGGAACGACACTTCGTCGAGGCCGGAAATGGCACGGATGCGCGCGACGTTCTCCGCGACGACCGGGTGATACGCGCCGAGCACGGGCCCGAGCTTCTCGACGCGCGCCGCGCCTTCGGCCATGCAGCGCTTGTAGAAGTCGTAACCGAATACATTGACGCCGTACGATCCCGCGAGATCGTAATAAAGATTGCCGTCGACATCGGTCAGCGTGACGCCGGACGAGGACGCGAGGAACGGACTGCCGCCGAGGTTGTCACGCACCATCCGGCTGAACGGAAACGGCACGCGATAGGCGTCGGTGAACTGCATGTCCGAGATCACCGGCTTCGCTTCGGCTTTGAGCGCTATCGTGCGCGCGAACCGCGCGCGATAGTCCGCGGCGAGCGCGGCAAATGCTTGCCGTCGCCGCGCGGCGACCTCCGGTGGCGCATCGTCGCAATCGAAGAAGCGGTCGTCGCCGAGTTCATAGTACGGAATCAGAGCGGCGATTCGCTTCGACCAGCGCACATGGCCGGTCAGCGACGCATGTTTGGCGCGCGACAGTTCGAGGCGCGTCTTTGCTTTGGCGGCGGCCGTGGTCAGCGCTGCGGCGCCAAGGCCACCGAGGGCCAGGGTGGTGAGATTCAGTTCCATAAGCGCCGACCGAATCTCAGGATCAATACAGGACGATGACAATGCGCGCGCTGCTGACCCGAATATCCGGTCATGATGGTCTGAATTTTGCGCTCACCAACAGGATTCCACGGCGGACGCTGACGCGCTTCGTCGGATGGCTATCCAGGATCGAGCAACCCTTGGTTCGCGACCTCTCGATCGGCATATGGCGGCAGTTCTCCGATCTCGATCTCAGTGAGGCCAAGGAGTCCAAGTTCCGCAGTCTCCGTGATTGTTTCATTCGCGAGCTGAAGGATGGCGCGCGGCCGCTCGACACGCGTTGTGAAATCCTGACGAGCCCGTGCGACGCCATCGTCGGTGCCGGCGGCACAATCGTGGACGGCGTCATGCTGCAAGTGAAGGGATCGACCTACAGGCTGAGCGAATTGGTTCGCGATCCGGATCTCGTAGCGGCCTTCCGCAACGGCACGTATGTCACGCTGCGGCTGACCGCGAGCATGTACCATCGCTTCCATGCGCCGCACGACGGCCGCGTTGTGCATGTGAGCCACATTTGGGGCGATGCATGGAACGTGAACCCGCCGACGCTCGAGCGCATCGACCGCGTGTTCTGCCGCAACGAGCGCGCGGTACTGCGGTTGCGCCTGAGGGAGGGGGGACATGAGATCGCCCTGGTCCCCGTCGCGGCTGTTCTCGTTGCCGGGCTGAAACTGAAGTTCATGGATATGCCGGCCGACCGCCAGCACCGCGAACCCTGGACGCGCACGTGCGACGTGCCGCTCGTCAAGGGCGAGGAGATGGGCTGGTTCGAGCACGGCTCGACGATCATCGTGCTCGCGCCGCCAGGATTTGCGCTCGTTCCGCCTATCGCGGAAGGGCAAACGATCCGCATGGGCGAGCCGCTGATGCGCCTGCCGTCGCCCTCTGCTTCAGGCGGGAACCAGAGCGAAGAGGCGGTGCAATAGGCGAGTGCGTTATGGGCCTTTCCATGGGCGCTTGCGGATTATTGAAGGCCTATCGCGTTGATTTTATTGGCGACCCCGGCAGGACTCGAACCTGCGACCCTCTGCTTAGAAGGCAGATGCTCTATCCGGCTGAGCTACGGGGCCTGAGGCCGAACTCTTCCGTGAACCGGTCGCCCGGATGACGGGATGTTCGGCGCTGGAGCCGGGGCCAGAATTAGCCGAGGGCGGAGTTCGGCGCAACGCTTGCTTCCGTGCTGGCGAGGATGCTGCGGCTTTCCAGGCCGGTCGCGTCTGCAACCGCAGTGTCCGCACGCGCCCCGCCTGATCAGGATCAAAGCGTGCCGCAGCCGCGCGTGGTCGATACGATGATCGCATATTGAGCGCCGATCACGGCCCCGCGCCGAGGGGTATTCCGGCTGCGGCGCGGGCGCGGAAGGCATTGAGGAAGGTGATGCAGGAGCAGTGGCAGTCGAGGCTTGGCTTCATCCTCGCGACGGTCGGCGCAGCGGTCGGGCTCGGCAGCATCTGGCGGTTCGCGTATGTCACGGGAGAGAATGGCGGCGCCGCATTCCTGATCGTCTACACGGCGATGATCCTGCTCATCGGCATTCCGCTCGTGATCGCGGAACTGGCAATCGGGCGGCGCGGCGCGGCGGACGCGGTGACGGCGCTGGAGGACGCGACGCCGTCCGGCAAGTGGAAGATCGTCGGCTGGATCGGCGTCATCGCCGCGGGCGCGATCCTCGCCTACTACGCCGTGATTGCGGGATGGGCGGCGCGCTATTTCGCGCATTCGCTCGGTGAGGCGTTGTGGGCGGTGCCGATCGATGGCTATGGCACGCATCTGACAGCCTTTATCGCCGATGGCGCATCGGTCGTGTTCTGGCAGGGCGTGATGATGGCGCTCACTGCGCTCGTCGTCGCCTTCGGCGTCAATGCGGGCATCGAGCGCCTCAACATGTGGCTGATGCCGTTGCTCGGGGTGATCGTGGTGGCGTTGGCCATCTATGCGATGACGCTGCCGGGTTCGGAGCGCGGCGTCGCATTCCTGTTCGCGCCGGATTGGAACGCGTTCTCCAGGCCCGAACTCTATCTCAATGCGCTCGGTCAGGCGTTTTTCTCGATCGGCATCGGGATGGCCGTATTCGTTACCTACGGCAGCTATCTCGGCGCCGGCACACGTATCCCTGCGGCCGCGACGATCATCGTGGTGATCGACACGGTGTTCTCGATCGTGGCGGGGCTCGCGGTGTTTCCGGCCGTCTTCGCCTTCGGTGGCGATCCGGCAGCGGGGCCGGGGCTTGCGTTCGTGACCTTTCCGCAGATTCTTCAGCAGATGCCGGCCGGGCGCGTGATCGGGCCGCTGTTCTTCTTCCTGCTGTCGGCGGCGGCGCTGGCGTCGATGATCTCTCTGCTCGAAGCCTGCGTCGCGTGCGCGATCAACCGCGGCGGTATCGGGCGCAAGTCGGCGACGATCGCGATGACGGTCGTTATTTTCGTGCTCGGGCTGCCCGCGGCGCTCGGACATGGCGCGGTCGCGTGGCTGTCGCTGCCGGGTAAGCCGATCCTCGACCTGATGGATCAGGGCATCTCGAATTTCGTGCTGCCAGTGAGCGGTCTATTGCTCGCCGTCCTGGTCGGATGGAGCCTGGAGCGCCGGCGCGCGCTTGCAGACGCCGATCTGCAAGGGAGCATCCTCGGTGACGCGTGGCTGTGGCTCATTCGCGTGGTTGCACCGGTGATGATCGCGATCATCCTCGTGCACTCGCTGGGTCTTTTCTAGAGCGCGTCAGCTTTTGGTTGAATCGGTGCAGCCGCGTGAGCGCGCTCTATGTATTTGATTTAGAGTCTGATTCACGCTCTCGATGGAAGCTCGAGCGCTTCCATCTCGACCGATCA
>CAZKZT010000199.1:6128-7266 GCA_964557265.1 uncultured Hyphomicrobium sp. | reverse complement strand
GGCCTTCGGCGAAGGATTCTGCGTCTACCGCCCCCCCGTCGATCTGCGCGCAATCAAGCCAGTCCAGGGCATGAAGCCGAACGGCGAGAAGGAAATCGTTCTCAACTTCATCACGCCGCATCAGAAATGGGGCATCCACTCCACCTACACCGACAATCTGCTCATGCTGACGCTGTCGCGCGGCGGGCCGATCGTGTGGCTCAGCGAGACAGACGCACGCAAAGCCGGCATCGTCGATAACGATTGGGTGGAAGCCTACAACAGCAACGGCGCGCTCGTCGCCCGCACGGTCGTCTCCCAGCGCATGAAGGAAGGCACGGTCTTCATGTATCACGCGCAGGAGAAAATCGTGAACGTGCCGGGCTCCGAGATGACCGGCCAGCGCGGCGGCATCCATAACTCGGTGACGCGCACGGTGCTGAAGCCGACGCATATGATCGGCGGCTACGTTCAGCTCGCCTATGGCTTCAACTACTACGGCACGATCGGCACGAACCGCGACGAATTCGTCGTGGTGCGCAAACTCAGCAATGTCGACTGGCTGGAGCGCCCGCTCGCGAGCGTACACCCCGCAATCCATGCCGCCGAATAAAGGACGCCAACAATGAAAATTCGCGCTCAAATCGCGATGGTTCTGAACCTCGACAAGTGCATCGGCTGCCATACGTGCTCCGTCACCTGCAAGAACGTGTGGACCAACCGCGAAGGCATGGAATACGCGTGGTTCAACAACGTCGAGACCAAACCCGGCATCGGCTATCCGAAGGAATGGGAGAACCAGGACCGCTGGAACGGCGGCTGGAAGCGCAAGCGCAACGGCAAGATCGAACCACGCATCGGTGGCAAGTGGCGCGTGCTCGCGAACATCTTCGCCAATCCCGACCTGCCCGAGCTCGACGACTACTACGAGCCCTTTACCTTCGACTACGAGCACCTCCAGAAGGCGCCCGAGCTCCAGGCCTTTCCGACGGCGCGTCCGCGTTCGCTCGTCACCGGCCAGCGCATGGAGAAGATCGAGTGGGGTCCGAACTGGGAGGAGATTCTCGGCGGCGAATTCTCCAAGCGCTCGGCGGATATAAATTTCGAGGGCGTACAGAAGGAGATCTACGGCCAGTTCGAAAATACCTTCATGATGTAT
>CAZKZT010000199.1:0-6118 GCA_964557265.1 uncultured Hyphomicrobium sp. | reverse complement strand
TCGAGCGGCAAGAGCGAGAAGTGCATCTTCTGCTATCCCCGGATCGAGGCCGGCCAGCCGACCGTCTGCTCGGAAACGTGCGTCGGGCGCATCCGCTATCTCGGTGTCGTTCTCTATGACGCTGATCGCATCGAGGAAGCGGCGAGCGTTCCCGACGAGAAGGATCTCTACGAGGCGCAACTCAAGCTGTTCCTCGATCCAAACGATCCGGCGGTGATCGCGCAGGCACGCGAGGACGGTGTCCCGGATGCCTGGCTCGAAGCCGCGCGCAAGTCACCGATCTGGAAGATGGCGATGGAATGGAAGGTCGCCTTCCCGCTGCATCCCGAGTACCGCACGCTGCCGATGGTCTGGTACGTGCCGCCGCTGTCACCGATCACGGCTGCGGCCGAGGCCGGCAAGATGGGCACCGACGGCGCCATGCCGGATGTGCGCTCGCTGCGCATTCCGCTGAAGTATCTCGCGAACCTGCTGACCGCGGGCGACGAAGTTCCGGTCGCCACCGGACTCGAGCGGATGCTCGCCATGCGCGCCTACATGCGGGCGAAGACCATCGATGGCGTGATCGATGAAGCGATCGCGCGGAAGGTCGGCCTCTCCGGTCTCCAGATCGAGGAGATGTACCACGTCATGGCGATCGCCAACTACGAGGACCGCTTCGTCATACCGACCACCCACCGCGAAGTCACGGAGGACGCCTACGAGTTGCGCGGCGAATGCGGCTTCACGTTCGGCGATGGCTGCATGCCGAGCGACAACAAGGTGAACCTGTTCGGTGGCGTGAAGCTCAAGAACGATCACCCGAAGGTGGAGGCCTGACATGAAAACGCTCAAGGTCCTTTCTGCCCTGCTCACCTATCCGAGCGACGAGATGGTGGCCGCCGCACCGGAGCTGAAGACGGCTCTCGCCCGCGACGGTGTTCTGAAGCGTCATGACGCGGCGGCCGTCACCGCCCTCATCGACGACATCTGCGGTCGCGACCTGTTCGACGCCCAGGAGCGCTACATTCTCCTGTTCGACCGCACGCGCTCGTTGTCGCTTCATCTCTTCGAGCACGTTCACGGCGAAAGCCGTGACCGCGGACAGGCGATGGTCGACCTCATCAAGCTCTACGAGGATGGCGGCTACACGCCGACGACGGCAGAGCTGCCTGACTTTCTGCCTCTGTTCCTCGAGTATGCGGCCACGCGCGCGCCCGCTGAAGCGATCGAACTGATCGGCCAACCCGGCCACGTTTTCGCAGCCCTGAAGGAGCGGCTCGTCAAGCGCCAGTCGCCGTATGCGGCGGTGTTCGCGGCCCTCGTCTCGCTTTCCAAAGCCCGGCTGGACAAGGCTGCGCTGGAAGCTCTTCGCGACGAACCGGATCCCGAACCCGACGATCTGGAGGCGCTCGACGCGGCCTGGATGGACGAGGAAGTCACGTTCGGGCCCGGCTCGGCGCAGAGCGCATGCGGCGTCGACTCGCTTGCGTCCAAGCTGCGTCAGGCACGCCGTCCCGCGCCCGGACTGGAGCCCGCCCCCGCGAGCGGTCCACGCACCATCGTCACCACATCGCCCGCTCACCGCGCGTAAGGAGCCACACCATGCGCGACGCCCTCTTCACCATCCTCTTCGTCTGGTATCCCTACTTCTGCCTGACCGCGTTTCTCATCGGCAGCCTCGTTCGCTTCGACCGCGACCAGTACAGCTGGAAAGCGAGCTCGAGCCAGATGCTGCGCAAACGTCAGCTCTACTGGGGCTCCAACCTCTTCCACTTCGGCATCCTGTTTCTCTTCTTCGGTCACACGGTCGGCCTTCTCACGCCGACATCGGTCTACACGTTGGTGATGACGGTGCCGCAGAAGCAGCTGATCGCTGTCATCGCGGGCGGCGTTGCGGGCACGGCCTGCTTCATCGGGCTGACGCTGCTGCTGCATCGACGCCTCTTCGATGCGCGCATCCGCCAGACTTCCACCTACATGGATCTCGCGGTGTTGATCATCCTGTGGGCGCAGCTCACGCTCGGCCTGCTGACGCTGCCGTTCTCGCTCGGTCATCGTGACGGTTCGGCGATGCTGACGCTGTCGCATTGGGCGCAAGGCATCGTGACACTGCAGCCGGTCGACGCGCGCACGCTGCAAAGCCTGGAGTGGCCGTTCCTCGCGCATCTCGTGCTCGGCATGACGATATTCCTGTTGTTCCCGTTCTCGCGCCTCGTTCACATCTGGTCGGCACCTGTATGGTACCTCGGCCGGCGAGGGTATCAGGTGGTGCGCACGCGGCGGACGCTCTCGAACACATCGGCGCGTCGTCCCATCGAACCAGCGGAGTGATCGCCATGAGTGCACAAATCACGGCATCCGGCTGCACGATCAAGCCGGTCATCACCACCAAGCAGAAGACCATCAGCGTCAATGGCGTCGTGATCTCGCGCGCGGCCATCGCGCGCGAGACGCAGAACCACCCGGCGACCAAGCCCATCGATGCGTGGATGGCCGCCGCGCACGCACTTGTCGTCCGAGAGTTGCTTCTGCAGGAGGCGCGCCGGTTGAGCATCGATCCGGTGCCGATAGAAGACGACGAAGGCCGGCGCGAGACCGATGACGAGGCGCTGGTGCGGATGCTCGTCGAGCGCGAGGTTCAGACTCCGCGCGCCGATAGCGCGACGTGCCTGCGCTACTATGAAGCCAATCGCCGCCAGTTCCGCACACCCAACCTTTATGAGGTGCGCCACATCCTGCTTGCGGCACCAGTAGGCAACCGCGAGGCGCGAAACGCTGCACGCGAACAGGCCGACACGATCACGGCGACACTCAAGGCGGTCCCGAAGGCGTTCGATGAGCTCGCCGCGCTCCATTCGGCCTGCCCATCGGGCAAAACGGGCGGCAATCTCGGCCAGATCGGGCCTGGTCAAACCGTCGCCGAGTTCGAGCGCGCGCTGGCATCGATGCCCATCGGCGAGATCGCACCAGCGCCGATCGAGACGCGCTACGGTTTCCATATCGTGCGCGTCGACCGGCGGATCGACGGACGTGATCTCCCCTTCGATATGGTGCAGCCGCGCATCGCCGAATGGCTCGACGAGAAAGTGCGCCGCGTCGCCATCCGCCAGTACATCGATATTCTCGCCGGTCGCGCCGAGATAACTGGAATCGCGTTCGGCGGCAGTGCCTCACCCCTCGTGCAATAGGAGAGCATCGATGCAACTCGGCACGCTTATGGATCATCTGGCCTTCGAGGATGACGCTGCAGCCGCATTGGACGCGCTTGGCGACATCGTCCTTTTCTCCGAGGTGCAAACTACCGGCGAGCGTTACGGCGAAACGCCCGGCGAATACGTCGCCAACGCGGCCAGACGGTTCGCGGCGCTCGGCAGCGACGAGGACTGGATGAGCCTCATGACCGCGATGGAACGCAGTGCCGACCCCGCACGCGCGGCGCTCGAACGCATGCTTCGGTGGGCACTCAAAGCGGATGCGCAGAAGGCCACCCCATCATCGCCCTCGGGTTGCACCTGCGGCGGCAAGGCGGGCCACGCGCACTGACTCCAGGCACGGACGCGACCAGAGCCCGACCACATGTCACGCACACTCGACCATCTCTTCGATCAGAATGTCACCTGGGTCAGCCGCAAACGGCGGGACGATCCTGGCTTCTTCCAGAGGATGGCAGAGCAGCAGGCGCCGCGCTATCTGTGGCTCGGCTGCTCCGACAGCCGCGTGACCGCCAACGACGTTCTCGGCATGGATCCCGGCGAGGTGTTCGTTCACCGCAACATCGCCAACATGGTCCACACGAGCGATATGAACATCCTGTCGGTGCTCGAGTTCGCAGTGGATCATCTCCGCGTCGAGCACATCATCGTGTGCGGGCACTATGGCTGCGGCGGCGTCCGGCAGACGCTTGCTGCCGACCGCGGATCGATGCTCGATCACTGGCTGCAGCCGCTCACGATGATGTACCACAAACATCGCGCACGCATCGACGCCATCGCAAACCCCACCTCCCGTCTCGATCGCCTGTGTGAAATCAACGTCGAGATGCAGGTCCGCCGCCTCGCCGCGACGCCGATCGTGGAGAACGCGTGGGCACGCGGCCAGCCGCTGCACGTTCATGGCTGGATATACGCCATCCACGACGGCCTGCTGCGTGACCTCGGCCCGCACCTCTCCTCCATCGCCGAGCGCGACAGCCTGCTCTCGATCGACCAGCGCGTGTGCGATCCCGTCGAGCCGATCAGCGCCATGCGCCGCCAGGCCATGGATGTCTTCGAGAGGATCGCACCGCATACCCACACACCGTGCTGCGGCTGCGATCCCGCCTCGCAACCGATGCCGGCACTTTCACGCGAGGAAGAACTCTGAGATGGACGCACTGTCGATCGGAATTCTCGTCAGCTCGGACCGTGCTGCGGCCGGTGTCTACGAGGATCGCGGCGGCCCCGCGATCGAGGGTTACCTCGGCGCAGCGCTATCCGGCGCATGGCGCGCGCACAAAGTCCTCGTGCGAGACGATCGCGCATTGATCGCAAAGGCGCTCATCGCGCTCAGCGACGACGCCAACTGTGCGCTCATTCTGACCACCGGCGGCACCGGGCCGGCCCCCAGGGACGTGACACCCGAGGCGACGCGCGACGTCTGCCAGAAAATACTTCCCGGATTCGGAGAGGAGATGCGGCGCGCCAGCCTCAAAGACGTTCCCACCGCCATTCTTTCACGCCAGATCGCTGGCATTCGCGGGCGTTCCTTGATCATCAATCTTCCCGGCAAGCCTGCCGCGATCAAGACGTGTCTCGATGCCGTGCTGCCGGCCGTGCCCTACTGCATCGATCTCATCGGCGGCCCGCGCATCACAACGAACCCCGATGTCTGCCGCGCCTTCCGCCCCGCCTGATCGCTTCATTGGAGAAATGACATGCCGACGCCCGCCACGCCGATCATCGCAATCACCTATGGAGACGGCGCACGCATCGGCCCCGCCCTCAACGACATCATCGATCATCTCATTTCTGCTGGATACCGGCTTGCCGGCCTCATCCAGCGGGACCGGATCCGCGTCGGCCGCTCGCGCTGTGACATGCTGATGGAAGATCTGACAACGGGCGAGACGACGGCTGTATCGCAGGATCGCGGCGAGGGTGCGCGCGGATGCCGCCTCGACGTCGAAGCGCTGATCAATGCCGTCGCGCGCGTTCGCGACTCGCTTTCTGCCGAACCCGACTTCCTGATCGTCAACAAATTCGGCAAGACCGAATGCGAAGGCACCGGATGCCGCCCTCTGATCGTCGACGCGGTGGAGGCGGGTATCCCAGTGCTCGTCGCCGTCCCGTTCGGCAATCTCGATGCGTGGCGTTGCTTTGCCGGGGATCTCGCGGTTGAGTATCCGCTCGAAGACCTGCCTGCCGACATCATCGATGCCTGCAGCCATATCGGCATCATCAGCCCCACCTATCGTCGATCAGCGACGCACCCGACAGAGTGCGTAATGCTGCGGAAATAACGGCTATGACGTCCTCCGCCGAGCAAATCCGCGCGTACGCCGGTCCTGCCGTTTTCAGCTACGGATTCCGGCCCTTCTTTCTATTCGGCGCGCTTTGGGCTGCGTTCAGCGTCGCGATCTGGCTACCGATGCTGAGTGGCCATCTCCTGTTGCCGAGTGCCTTTGCACCCGTCGAATGGCATGTCCATGAACTCGTCTACGGCTACGTTCCCGCCGTCGTCGCCGGCTTCCTGCTCACGGCCGTGCCCAACTGGACGGGACGGTTACCGGTGGTCGGCATCCGGCTCGCCGCGTTGTTCGCGATCTGGGTGGCCGGCCGTGCAGCCATCTTCTTTTCCGCGCACATAGGCGGTGCGGTTGCCGCTGCCATCGACCTCGCCTTCCTCACCTCGCTCGGAATCGCCGTCGCGAGGGAAATCATTGCAAGCAACAACACGCGCAACCTCAAGGTCCTTGCCGCCATCGCACTGCTGCTCGTTGGCAATGGCCTATTTCATCTCGAATCGATCGCGGGTGTCGGAGATGGTCACGGCACACGCCTTGGCATCGGCGCTGCGATACTTCTGATCATGCTGATCGGCGGGCGCATCATCCCGAGCTTCACGCGCAACTGGCTCGTGCGGCGCACGCCAGGCCGCC
>CAZKZT010000198.1:0-7307 GCA_964557265.1 uncultured Hyphomicrobium sp. | reverse complement strand
CTTTGCAGTCGAACTTCTGCGCTTCGCCATCCGCGACCTCGCGCGCGAAATCGATTGCCTTGGCATCGTTGAAGGCCTCGATGATCGCCGCCTGACAGGTCTCCTTGGCGGTCATCTTCATGACCACGAGCACCTCCCCGCTGCCCTCATCGTTCTTGGTGTAGTACCGGACGATAGTCGCATGAGGCGTGACGTTCTTGCCGTCGCCGGTCACCCGCCACTCGATCGTCGCGCGCTGCGACTTGCCCTTGAAAATCGTGTTGAACGGCCCGAGCGTCTGCTCGGTGGCTTTGCGCTTGGCTGCATTCGGCCCAACGCTCAGGAACGCGCGCAGGTCGTCGTCGCCGTAGTAGACACCGTATTTGTCGAGCCCCGGGCAGGTCCATACGTCACGCCGCTTGTTGACCTTGCAGGTCTTGAGGTCGACGACCGTCTCACGGCTTTCGGCGGCCGCCGCCGGATCTTGGCCTGCGGAAACCAGCAACGCGATCGCCGCGCCGAAAACCACACCCTGCCCCATCCGATGGCCTGACATATCTGCCTCGCTTCAATGCCGCGCGTCACGTGGATAGACTGAACAAATCGAACTATCGCACCTTGCCGCATTGATCGTAAACGTCTGCTATCGGAAAGGTGTGATCGGACACACACTCCCCCGTATTTGCTCAACGGAGTTAATCTCATGCGCCTCGACGCCGTACCCATCGGCAAGAATCCACCCGAGGACATCAATGTCGTGATCGAGGTCCCGGTCGGCGGTGAGCCGATCAAGTACGAGATGGACAAGGCCTCCGGAACGCTGTTCGTCGACCGCTTCCTCTACACGCCGATGCGCTATCCGGGGAACTACGGCTTCGTACCCCACACGCTATCGGCCGACGGCGATCCGATCGACGTGCTCGTCTGCAACACGCGCGCGATCGTGCCGGGCGCCGTGATCAACTGCCGCCCTGTCGGTGTGCTGGTGATGGAGGATGATGGCGGCGGCGACGAGAAGGTGATCGCCGTGCCGTCCGTCAAGCTCACACGACGCTATGAGCGCGTACGCAACTACGGCGATCTGCCCGACATCACGGTCCATCAGATCCAGCACTTCTTCCAGCACTACAAGGATCTCGAGCCCGGCAAATGGGTCAAGATCCACCACTGGGGCGACGCCGACGAAGCCAAGCGCCTCATCACCGAAGCGATCGCGCGGGCGAAGGACTGAGCGCACCTCGCCCAGTCCGTTGGCGGCAAAGAATAAGGGCGGTGGTTGCAATGCGTCCGCCGCCCCATTCATTCATGCGATGCGATCGAGGCTCACTTGTCGAGCCACACGTTCTCGAACCGCCAATTGTTGTAGATTGAGTTGCGATGCAGCACGTGGCCCTTCAGGTGCGGATGCCAGCATGTGGCGGCATAGCCCTGATAGATGATCGGTCTCGCCGCGTCCGCGGCCAGGATCTTCTCGATCTGCCAGACCAACTCCTTGCGCTTGGCGACGTCGATCTCCGCTGACTGCGCGTAGATGAGCTTGTCGACTTCCGGGTTGCAGTATTTCGTGTAGTTGCGGTCCGACTTGCACAGGTATCCTTCGAGCATGGCGACGTCGGGATCGTCGACGCCGGTGCCGGTCAGATTAAGCACCACCATGTAATCGCCGCGGCCGACGCGCCCGTAGTAGACGGACGACTCGATGATCTCCAGCTCGGCGTCGAAATAGATCTGGTTGAGCTGGTCCACGAGAAGCACAGCCGGATCCTTGTACGACTGGAAGTCACGCGTGCCGACCTTGATCTTCAGCCGCTTGTCGGGGCCGTAGCCCAGCTCTTGCATGATCTTGCGGGCTCTCTCCTGCCGCTCGGCCGGCGTCCCGGCATACGCCGGCAGCTCCTTGAAGTCGGCCGAGGACTTGCTCCACACGCCATCCGGCGGGGGAAGCATCGCACCGCCGACGCTCGCCTTGCCGCCGGTGACGATCTTGATCATCGCTTCGCGATCCAGGGCAAGCGTCATCGCCTCGCGCAGCTTGGCGTCGTTGAAGGGCGGCTTGTCTCGATTGACGAGCAGATTCGTGCTGACCCCGGTCGGCACCAGATCGCAGGTGGCGTTCGGCGATCGGGCATGCACGTCCCCGATCAGCGGCGCCGTCACATCGGCAACGAAGCTGATATCGAACTCGTTCGCCGCGAAGGCCAGCAGCCGCGTCGAGCGGTTCCCGATGATGCTGATCTCGATGCCGTCGAGATAGGGCCGCCCCTCTCGCCAGTAGTCCGGATTGCGCTCCAGCCGGATGACCTTGTTGGCGTCGAACGCCACGAACTTGAATGGCCCGGTGCCGATCGGCTTGGTGCGCATGTCGCGGTTGGAAACATGGCACGGGTAGACCGGCGACAGGTTCGAGGCGAGCAGCGTCAGCAGCGAACCCTGCGGCCGCTCGAGGACGAACGTGAACTCGTGATCGCCGTTGAGCTCGATGGCCTTGATCGCTTCCCACCACAGCATGCGGGGATTGCGGCGGAAGTGATCCGGATCCCTGGCGAGAATGCGATCCCAGGTGCACTTGACGTCCTTCGACGTGAACGGCTTGCCGTCATGCCACTTGACGCCTTGGCGCAGTTTCATCGTCAGGCGCGTATTGGTGGCATCCCACGCCCAGCTCTCCGCGAGCTCCGGCCGGATGACGTCGGCACGGTTCACCGGCTCGCCCTGATCGAAGATGACGAGATTATTGAAAACCGGCGTGAAGGCGAACGCTGTCGCGACGGTGGCCTCCTCGATGACGGACGCACTCGGCGGGTTCGAGCTGTTGTAGGTTTTCAGAATGCCACCGGATTTCTGGGCCAGGGCAACGGTTGGCCCGATTAGCGCTACCGCAAATACAATTGCGGCAGCACCGCGGGTCACGCGGTTGGTCATCACATCCTCCCATTGACGTTATTTTGCCTTAGCGCCGGTTCGTTGACCGGCGAAATGGGAGTGTTCCACTCATCGGGCAGCACATCAAGGCGCGCTGCAGAAAAACTGCCGGATCCCGCAAACAATGAGGGCGGCAAGTGCAGTGCACCGGCCGCCCTCACTGGATCGACAATCGGGAGACTGACTTACTTATCGAGCCACACGTCCTCGAACCGCCAGCTGTTGTAGATCGAGTTCTGGTGCAGGACGTAGCCCTTCACGTGAGGCTGCCAGCACGTCGCTGAGCGGTTCTGGAAGATCATCGGCCGCGCCGCGTCCTCGGCAAGGATCTTCTCGATCTGCCACACGAGCTCCTTGCGCTTCTCGACATCGAGCTCCGCCGACTGCGCGTGGATCAGGCGGTCGACCTCCGGGTTGGCGTACTTCGTATAGTTGCGGCTGGAAGTGCTGAGATAGCCCTCGAACATCGTCACGTCCGGATCGTCCACGCCGGTGCCCGTCAGGTTCAACGCGACCTGATAGTCGCCGCGCGTGATACGCCCGTAGTAGAGTGACGTCTCGATGATCTCGAGCTCAGCCTCGAAGCCGATCTGATTGAGGTGATCGACCAGCAAAACCGCGGGATCCTTGTAGGACTGGTAGTCGCGCGTACCTACTTTCACCTTGAGCTTGTTGCTCGGACCATAACCAAGCTCGGCCATGATCTTTATCGCCTTGGCGCGGCGCTCTTCGATCGTGCCCGCGTACGACGGAAGCTGCTTGAATTCTTCTGTCGACTTGCTCCAGACGCCGGCCGGTGGCGGCAGCATCGCGCCACCGATCAAAGCTTCGCCACCCGAAACGATCTTCACCATCGCGTCGCGATCGAGCGTCAGCATCATCGCTTCGCGCAGCTTCGGATTGTCGAATGGCGGCTTGTTGCGGTTGACGAGAAGATTGGCGCTCACGCCCGTCGCTGCGAACTCGCAGACGGCATTCGGCGAACGCGCCTTCACATCGGCATACAGCGGCCGGGTCACGTCCGAGACGAATGTCAGATCGATTTCACCGGCGGCGAATGCCAGCAGGCGCGTGCCGCGGCTGCCCATGATCTGGAACTCGAGGCCGTCCAGATACGGACGTCCGGGCCGCCAGTAGTTGGGGTTCTTCTCGAGACGCACGAACTTGTTGTTCTCGAACGAGACGACGCGGAACGGGCCGGTTCCGATCGGCTTCGTGCGCATGATGCGTGCGGGGACATGGCACGGATAGACCGGCGACAGACCGGAGGCCATGAGCGTCAGCAGCGAGGGTTGCGGACGATTGAGCTCGAACGTCACCTCATGATCGCCGTTGACGGTGACCTCTTTGATGTTGTCCCACCAGAGCTTGCGCGGGTTCTTGCGGAAGCCGCTCGGCACTTTTTCGCTGGTCCAGTCCCATGTGCATTTCACGTCCTTCGACGTGAAAGGCTTGCCATCATGCCACGTCACACCCTGGCGGAGCTTGAAGGTGACTTTGGTGTTGGTCGCGTCCCAAACCCAGCTCTCGGCGAGTTCCGGGCGGATGACCTCGGGCCGGTTCACCGGCTCGGCCTGATCGAAGATCACGAGATTATTGAAGACGGCCCCGAATGGATGCGCCGTACCGCTCGTTGCCTCTTCGAGAATGGAAGCCGTCGGCGGATTGGCCACTTCATAGGAGCGCAGGATGCCGCCCGATTTCTGAGCGACAGCGACAGAGGGATTTACGGCATAGACTGCGGCGAGCGCCGCGACAAGGCCGAGAGACCTACTCGCTTTCAACATTTCCTCCTGGAATTTTAAGGCCTTCAGCGCTCCACCCAAGGAGTGCTGCTAACGTCCGCAGCCCTCGAAAACCGTGTCTGCAGGACCCTCCATGTACCCTGCAAACTTCAGAATCCTGGCCGCGCAGCCGTCCCCATCCGCCCGGCAGATGCGAATCGCAAATGTCCGGACTTTAAGGTCATCAATTCATAAGGCCTCAAGCCGCGCCTGTCTCCCTTGGCTTGGACAGACCGACCATGCACTCTGCGCGAAGTGACACAGATGGACAGCGGAGGAGATCATGACTGCCAATGACCGCGCCGTGCTCTACGAGCTGAATGCGAACTACGTCCGCTCGGTGGCCACATCCGACGTGCACTGGTTCGACGAGCATCTCTCGGCGGACTTCCTGAACACCAACCCCGACTGCACGATCGTCGATCGGGCGGGCTTCCTCGAACGCATCTCGAAACCAGCCGGCGTCACTGGACTGCGCCCCGAGGACGTGAACATCCGCCAGATGGGTGACTTCGCGATTATCCACGCGCGCACGGTCTACACCAAACCGGACGGAAGCCCGGGCTCTGGCCGCTATACGGATATCTGGGCGCGCCAGGGCGGACGCTGGCTGTGCGTCGCGGCGCAGGTCGGACGCGGCTGATCGCGCCGCCCCTTTCACATGCGCGCAGGCGGATGCTATAGGGCCGCAACACTCTCAGCCGGGACAATGCCAATGAGCGCGATGAAGCTGGCCGTGATGGGCGCCGCAGGCCGCATGGGGCGCGAACTGATCCGGGCCGTGCATGCAACCGGCGGCGATGCCGTGGTCACCGGCGCGGTGGTTGCAGGCGCCATCGAGCGCGCTGGATCGAACGCCATCGGACAGGATGCGGGCGAACTCGCCGGCATCGGCCGCATCGGCGTCCCTGTCACGGCAGATCCGCTCGACATCATCGCCAAGGTCGACGGCATCCTCGACTTCACGGTCCCCGACGTCAGCGCCGAGATCGCCGGGCTCGCAGCCAACGCGCGCATCGTCCACGTCATCGGCACGACCGGCCTCAACGCCGAGCACGAAGCCGCGATCAAGGCCGCCGCGCGCCACGCGACCATCATCAAGGCCGGCAACATGAGCCTCGGCGTCAACCTGCTGGTGGCGCTGACCAAGAAAGTTGCCGAAGCGCTCGACGAGGACTTCGACATCGAGGTGCTCGAAATGCACCACAAGCACAAGATCGATGCGCCATCCGGCACCGCGCTCATGCTCGGCCAGGCGGCTGCCGACGGGCGCGGCGTCGATCTCGCCGAGACGAGCGTGCGCTCGCGCGACGGCCACACCGGCGCGCGCAAACGCGGCGACATCGGTTTTGCGACGCTGCGCGGCGGCAATGTCGTCGGCGAGCACAGCGTCATCTTCGCAGCCGATGGCGAGCGCATCGTGCTGACCCACCTCGCCACGGATCGCGGAATCTTTTCGCGCGGCGCCGTGAAGGCCGCGCTGTGGGGCCGCGGCAAGGGGCCGGGCCTGTTCACCATGGCCGACGTTCTCGGGATCTGATCGCTCCGCCACCCGTTATCACGCCGACAATTGCTTCAACTGGAAACGCACGCCATCATGACTCATCTCCTCGTCCTCGTCCGTCACGGCGAAAGCGCCTGGAACAAGCTCAACCTGTTCACCGGCTGGAAAGATCCCGACCTCACCGAGAAGGGCGTCGAGGAAGCGCGCCGCGCCGGTCAGCTCATCAAGGCGGCCGGCCACAAATTCGATATCGCGTACACGAGCGCGCTGACCCGCGCCCAGCACACGCTGCGCCTGATCCAGGAAGAGCTCGGCCAGCAGGATCTCGAAACGATCCGCGACCAGCGCCTCAACGAGCGCGACTACGGCGATCTCTCCGGCCTCAACAAGGACGACGCGCGCAAGAAGTGGGGCGAGGAGCAGGTGCTGATCTGGCGGCGCAGCTACGACGTCCCGCCGCCCGGCGGCGAGAGCCTGAAGGACACCGCTGCGCGCGTGCTGCCGTACTTCGATGCCGAAATCTGGCCGAAGCTCACGAGCGGCAAAAAGGTGATCGTCGCCGCGCACGGCAACTCACTGCGCGCGCTGATCATGAAGCTGGAGGCGCTGACGAGTGAGCAGATCCTCAAGCGCGAACTGTCCACCGGCGTGCCGCTGGTCTATGAACTCGACGACGCGGGCAAAGTCGTGAGCTATCGCGCACTCGGCGCGTAAGGCGCGGTCGCCTCCCGCGCTCTGACGTTGCCGCCGTCGAGCCCATACCGCGGGTTCCACGCGCCCGGATCGATGGTGCTGAAGACGCCTGTTTTGATGCCGGCCAGCGTCTGCAGCATCTGCCCTTCCGCGAACGGCACCCGCGATGCAAGCCCGAAGGTTGCATCGCGCACGGCGCCGAGAAAACGGCTGTCGGACTGGAAGAACGGCGTCAGCCAGCGGCTCGCGAGCTGATAGAACGCGACATGTCGCCGCCGGCGCGCGTGACTGGCTGCAAGCGCCTCCGCAATCGACGCTGACTCGCGCAGCGCATCTGCGAGTGTCATCGCATCGATCAGCGCCAGATTGGCGCCCTGACCAAGCTGCGGACTTGTCCCGTGCGCGCCGTCACCGATCACCGCAAG
>CAZKZT010000197.1:0-7310 GCA_964557265.1 uncultured Hyphomicrobium sp. | reverse complement strand
CCCCACAGCGCTGGACACAGTTGTGTGCGACGGACTTGCTATGGAAGTGGGCGGCGGACGCAGGTGCGTTCGCGCCGCGTACTTGAAGAGTAGGCGGGCGGTTGAATGAGGCCTGGTGGATGGCGTCCGATCCGGTAATCGCGGCTGCGGCACGGCGCGTCGTTACAACGTGTGCCGCGATCGTCGTGGCGCTTGCCTGTGCCGTTGCCGGGCGTGCCTCTGCTGCCGAACCGGCCCCGCGCCTGCACGCTCTGACCACGATCGGCCCTGTCAAGCATGGGCCCGACTTTCGACATTTCGACTGGGTGGATCCGGCGGCGCCGAAGGGCGGGACCTTGCGGCTCGCGGGCATCGGCAAATTCGACAGCCTCAACCGCTACACCTATCGCGGCGTCGCGGCGCCCTATCTCGGGCTCCTCGCCGATACGCTGTTCGAACCCAACCCCGACGAGCCCGCGACATCTTATGGTCTGATCGCCGAATGGGTGTCGGTGCCGCCAGACCATTCATCGGCGACATTCGGATTGCGCAAGGAAGCGCGCTTCCACGACGGTCAGCCGGTCACGCCCGAGGACGTCATCTTCTCGCTCGCGGAACTGAAGCGGGCGTCGCCGTCGCTCGCGATCTTCTATCGCGACGTGACGAATGCTGAAAAAACGGGTGAACGCGAGGTGACGTTCCGATTCGCCCGCAGCGGCAGTCGCGACCTGCCGTTCTCGGTCGGTTACCTGCCGATTCTGCCCCGCCATTACTGGACCGCCACCGGCGCCAACGGCGAGCCGCGCGACCTCGAGCGCCCGTCGCTCGAGACGCCGCTCGGCAACGGGCCGTACCGCGTCAAATCCGTCGATCCCGGCCGTGCGATCACCTACGAGCGCGTGCGCGACTACTGGGCGCAGGATCTGCCGGTTCGTCGCGGTCAGTACAACTTCGATGAAATCCGCGTCGTCATGTACCGCGACGACCTTCCTGAGTTCGAAGCGGTGAAGGCCGGTGACATCGACGTCCACGTCGAGACATCCTCGAAGCGGTGGGCGACCCAGTACGACATCCCGCCGGTGCGTGAGGGGCGCCTCGTCAAGCTCGTGCACAAGTCCGGCGCCGTAGGGGCCATGCAGGGCTTCGTCCTCAACACGCGGCAGGCGAAGTTCGCCGATCCGCGCGTGCGCCGCGCGTTCGCGCTCGCCTACGATTTCGAGACCGCCAATTCGAGCCTGTTCTACGGGCTCTATACGCGGTCGCAGAGCTACTTCAACAACTCGGAGCTCGCCGCGCGCGGGACGCCTGAGGGCCGCGAGCTGGAATTGTTGGAGACGTGGCGCGCGTCGGTACCGGCGGACGTATTCGGGCCGGCCTACCGCAGTCCCGTCAACGGAACGCCCGCGCAGCTGCGCGACAATCTCCGCGAGGCGCTGCGGCTCCTCGGCGAGGCTGGATGGAAACTCTCCGGCGGTATGCTGCGCCACCAGACGACAGGCGAAGCGATGACGGCCGAGTTCCTGAGCTACGATTCATCGTTCGACCGGATCGTGCTGCCCTATCAGGCCAATCTGGCCAAGCTCGGCATCCGCCTCGACATCCGCAATGTCGATGCGACGCAATACGAGGAGCGTCTCAAGCGGTACGACTTCGAGATGATCACCGATGTCTACGCACAGTCGCACGCGCCGGGTAACGAGCTGAGGGAGAACTTCGGCTCCGTCGCCGCCGACCGCCCGGCGAGCCGGAACCGCATCGGGATCAAGAACCCGGCGGTCGATGCGCTGATCGAAGAAGTCATTTATGCGCCCGACCGCGCCCGCGTGATTGCAGCAGCGCGCGCGCTCGATCGGGTGCTGATGTGGAGCCATTTGATCGTCCCGCAGTGGTACAACGCGGACAATTGGATCGTCCATGCGAACCGGCTGGGCCGGCCCGCGCAAATGCCATCGCAGGAGCCGGGCTGGCTCGCAGCCTGGTGGATCAAGCCTCAGGCCGAAGCAGGAGCAAAGCGACCGTGACAGGTGGGCGCGCAGTGGTGGCGTGGAGCAGCCGCAAGTCGAGCGCATGGTGCGCCGGTATTGGTGCGGCCGCTATAATCGCTGCGGCGCTTGTGCCCGCACGTGCCGAGACGGACCCTTCGACCGTGCGTCATCACGCGCTGTCGCTGATCGGCGAGCCGCGTCACGGGCCTGATTTCAAGCATTTCGAGTGGGTCAATCCGCAGGCGCCGAAGGGGGGACGCGTGCGTCTCAGAGCGACCGGCACCTACGACACGCTCAACCCCTTCGCGCAGAAGGGCCTCCCCGCCGTATGGTCGACGGAGATCCACGCGACGCTGATGGCCGACAGCCTCGACGAGCCGTCGACATCCTATGGTCTCGTCGCCGAATGGGTGACCTATGCGCCGGACTTCAGCTCCGCGACCTTCTCGATCCGTCCGGAGGCGCGCTTTCATGACGGCAGCGCGATCACGCCCGACGACGTGGTCTTCACGCTCGACGCGCTGAAGCAGTGGAGCAATCGTTTCAAGATCTACTTCAAGAACGTGACCCGCGCCGTCGCGACGGGCGAGCGCACCGTCAAGTTCGAGTTCGATGTGAAGGGCAACCGTGAGCTGCCGCAGATCGTCGGGTCGATGCCGGTCGTGTCGCGCGCCTACTGGGAAGGCAAGGACGCGAACGGCGAGACACGGGACATCTCGAAGGGGTCGACGGAAGTTCCGCTGGGTTCCGGCCCTTACCGGATCAAGACCGCCGAGATCGGCCGGACGATTGTCTACGAGCGGGTTGCCGATTGGTGGGCGCGCGATCTGCCGGTGGCCCAGGGGCAGTGGAATCTCGGCGAAGTGCGCTTCGACTATTATCGCGATCCGACTCCGGCGTTCGAAGCCTTCAAGGCCGGCAATCTCGATTTCTGGCCCGAATCCAGCGCCAAGAACTGGGCCGTCGCGTACGATTTCGATGCGCAGCGCCGCGGCCTCGTGAAGCGCGAGGAATGGGAGAACAGCCTCATCACGCCGATGCAGGGCTTTGCCTTCAACCTGCGCCGGCCGCAGTTCCAGGATTGGCGCGTGCGGCGTGCCTTCAATCTCGCCTTCGACTTCGAGTGGGCAGCTAAGAATATTTTCTTCGAACAGTACGTGCGCACCAGCAGCTATTTCGAGAACTCGGAACTCAAAGCGACCGGCCTGCCCGCAGGACGGGAACTCGAGATCCTCGAAGCTGTACGAAACGAGGTGCCGGCCGAGGTGTTCACCAGCATCTATACCAACCCCGTCAACACGGGGCGCGAGCAGCACCGGCGGCATATGGCCGAGGCGGCGCGGTTGCTGACGGCGGCCGGCTGGAAGCAGCACAACGGGGCGCTGCGCAATCATCGCGGTGAGGTGTTCACGGTCGAGTTCATGATCGTTTCGCCGGAGTTCGAGCGGATCGTGCAGCCCTACCGGCAGGCGCTGGAGCAACTGGGCATCAAGAGCGAGCTGCGCGTTGTCGACAGTTCCCAGTATCGCCGCCGTCTCGATACCTTCGACTTCGATGTGATCGTGACCGGCTATCGCCAGTCGCTGACGCCCGGCAATGAGCAGCGGGACTACTTCGGTTCGGAGGCGGCAGGGCGCGAAGGCAGCCGCAACCTCATGGGCATCAAGAATCCGGCGATCGACAAGATCATCGAGAAGCTGATCTTCGCCAAGGACCGCGCGGAACTCGTGGCGGCATCGCGTGCGCTCGACCGGGTGCTGCTGTGGAACCACTATCTCGTGCCGCAGTGGTACGCGCCGCGCGATCGTGTGGCTATGTGGGACAAGTATCGCGGGCCGTCGAAGTCTCCGAAACACACGGGCTCGACGACGCGTTTTCTTCAGACGTGGTGGCATGACGACGTGGCGGCGGCGCGGCTCGCGGCAGCGCGACGCTGACACATGAGCAAATCGTTTTGGACAAGGGCAACGACATGATGCGAACGATCTGGAGCAGGGGTACAGGCGCGGTGCTCGGCGCGGTCCTGATGCTCGGCGCCGCGATGCCGGCTGTGGCGCAGGAGTTCCGTCATGGCCTGTCGACCTTCGGCGATCTCAAGTATCCAGCCGACTTCAAGCATTTCGACTACGTCAATCCGAACGCGCCGAAGGGCGGGCGGTTTTCGACCTACGGTGGGCCGCTCAACTCCTTCGACAGCTTCAATCCGTTCATTCTGCGCGGCGATTCCGCGAGCGGGCTCGGGATGCTGTTCGACACGCTGATGGTGCGGTCCGGTGACGAGCCCGACGCCATGTATGGCCTCGTCGCGCGTGACGTCGCCGTTGCCCCGGATCGTCTGTCGGTGACGTTCCGGCTGCGGCCGGAAGCGAAATTCTCGGACGGATCGGCGATCACCGCCGACGATGTCGTCTTTTCCTTCGATACGCTGAAGTCGAAAGGGCATCCGAGCTATCGCATCACGATGCGCGACATCGCGAAGGCGGAGGCAATCGATCCGCAGACCGTGCGCTTCACCTTCACCGGCGAGCTGACGCGCGACCTGCCGACGATCGCGGCGGGATTGCCGGTGCTCTCGAAAGCCTACTACGCAACGCGCGACTTCGAGCAGACGACGCTGGACGCGCCACTCGGCTCGGGTGCCTACCTCATCAGCGATTTCCGCCCGGGCGCGCAGATCACCTACAAGCGCCGCGACGACTATTGGGCCAAGGATCTGCCGGTCAACGTCGGCCAGAACAATTTCGATGAAATCCGCTTTGAGTACTATCGCGATCGCACGGCGGCGCTGGAGGGCTTCAAATCGGGCGTCTACGAGTTCCGCGAGGAGTTCACCGCGCGTGACTGGACGACGGGCTACGACGTGCCGGCCGTGCGCGACGGACGCATCCAGCGCATCACCTTGCCCGACGCCAACCCGTCGGGCGCGCAGGGCTTCTTCTTCAATACGCGCCGCGCGAAATTTTCGGACGTTCGTGTGCGCCGCGCGCTCGACTATGCGTTCGACTACGAGTTCACCAACAAGAACATGTTCTACGGACTCTACCAGCGCACCAACAGCTACTTCGAGAACTCGGACATGAAGGCGACCGGCAAGCCGTCGCCTGCGGAACTGGCGCTGCTGGAGCCGTTCCGTGACAAGCTTCCGGCGGCGGTGTTCGAGGAGCCATATACCTCACCCGTGTCGGATGGCTCGGGAACCGACCGCAAGCTTCTGCGCGAGGCCGCCAAGCTGCTCGACGAAGCCGGCTGCAAGGTCGGCAAGGATCGCGTGCGCGTGTGCGAGAATGGGGAAAGGCTCGACATCGAATTCCTGACCTATGAGGCGACCTTCGAGCGCATCATCGCGCCCTACATCAAGAACCTGCAGGCGATCGGCGTCGGTGCCAGCATTCGGCGTGTGGACAGCGCGCAGTATCAGCGGCGCGTGAAAGCGTACGACTTCGACGTCGTCACACAGCGTTTCGTGCTGCGGCTGACGCCGGGCATCGAGATGCGCAACTACTGGGCGAGCGAGAACGCGGACGTCGATGGCAGCGTCAACCTGGCGGGGATCAAGGATCCGGTGATCGACGCGCTGATCGACAAGGTCGTCGACGCAAAGAGCCGGGATGAGCTGGTCGCGGCAACGCGCGCGATCGACCGTGTCCTGCGCGCGGGGCACTATTGGGTGCCGCAGTGGTACAAGGCGTCGCACCACATCGCCTATTGGGATAAGTATTCGCGTCCGGAGACGAAGCCCAAATACGCACGCGGCGCGCCGGACACATGGTGGTACGATGCGGCGAAAGCTGCCAAACTGAAGTCGAATTGAGCGAGAGTGCATCCCTCCGATGGGCGCCTATCTACTTAAGCGCATTCTGCTGATGATCCCGACGCTGTTCGGGATCATGCTCATCAGCTTCACGATCATCCAGTTCGCGCCGGGTGGCCCGGTCGAACGGGTGATCGCGCAGCTCACCGGCACCGACGCGAGCGCGACGTCACGGATCGGCGGTGGCGGCGGTGACGGATTGCAGGGCGGCACGGGCGCGCAGCCGGGCGGCGGCACATCGGAAGGCGGCTCGTCGCGCTATCGCGGCGGACAGGGGCTCGATCCCGAGTTCATCAAGCAGCTCGAGAAGCAGTTCGGCTTCGACAAGCCGGCGCACGAGCGCTTTTTCCTGATGATGTCGAGCTATCTCAGGTTCGATTTCGGCAAGAGCTACTTCCGTGACGTCAGCGTTCTCTCGCTGATCAAGGAGAAGCTGCCGGTCTCGGTCTCTCTCGGCATCTGGATGATGCTGCTGACGTATCTGATCTCGGTGCCGCTCGGCATCCGCAAGGCGGTGCGTGACGGCGAGAAGTTCGACACCTGGACGTCAGGACTTCTTGTCATCGGATACGCGATCCCGGGCTTCCTGGTGGCCGTGCTCCTGCTGATCCTGTTCGCGGGCGGCTCGTTCGTGCAGTGGTTTCCCTCGCGCGGGCTCACGTCCGACGGCTGGGCGCAGATGTCGCTGTGGGGCAAGATCGTCGACTACTTCTGGCACTTGACGCTGCCGCTGATCGCGCTCGCGCTCGGCGCCTGCACGACCATGGCGTTCCTGACCAAGAACTCCTTCCTCGATGAAATCCGCAAGCAGTATGTGCTGACGGCGCGTTCCAAGGGGCTCGGCGAACGCCAGGTGCTCTACGGGCATATCTTCCGCAATGCGATGCTGCTCATCATTGCCGGTTTCCCAGGCGCGTTCATCGGCGCATTCTTCAGCGGCGCATTGCTGATCGAAACGATCTTCTCGCTCGATGGGCTGGGGCTGCTCAGTTTCGAGTCGATCATCAACCGCGACTACCCCGTGGTGTTCGCGACGCTCTTCATCTTCTCGCTGCTGGGACTGGTGGTGAACCTGATCTCGGACTTCGTCTATACGCTCGTCGATCCGCGCATCGACTTCGAGTCGCGGGAGGTCTGAGAGAGTGGACGCGCGACGCGACGATACGATCGAGCTCAAGCCGGATGCGGCTGCGGTAGCGCTGGACGATGCGCCCGCGGTGCCGGTGGCGACGGATTCTGGCATCACCGTCGACGCTGCGCCTGCCGCCCCGCAGCGGTCGGGCCGCTTTCAACTTTCGCCGATCAACGAACGGCGCTGGCGCAATTTCAAGGCCAACCGCCGCGGCTACTGGAGCCTGTGGATCTTTCTCGGCCTGTTCATAGCCAGTCTGTTCGGCGAGGTGATCGCCAACGATCGGCCGATCCTCGTGCGCTACAAGGGCGAGATCCTGTTTCCGGTGCTGGTCGACTACCCGGAGGAGAAGTTCGGCGGCTTCCTGGCGGTGACCGACTACAAGGATCCGGTGATCCTCGAC
>CAZKZT010000196.1:0-7331 GCA_964557265.1 uncultured Hyphomicrobium sp. | reverse complement strand
CGGTCGCGTGTCCGGATCGCAAAGTGATGGCGCTCGTCGGCGACGGCAGCGCCATGTACACGATCCAGGCGCTGTGGACGATGGCGCGCGAGGGCCTCGACGTCACCGTGCTCATCTTTGCCAACGGCACGTACAATATCCTGCGTGGCGAGCTGACGAACGTCGGCGTCCGCAACCCGGGTCCCCGCGCCGTCAACATGCTGACCATTGGCAACCCGAGCATCGACTGGGTCCACATGGCGAAGAGCATGGGCGTCGAGGCCTCGCGCGCGACCGACTGCGCGAGCCTCGCCAAATCGATCGACGCGGGCCTCAAGTCGAAAGGCCCGTACCTCATCGAAGTCGCCGTCTGATCGACCCGCAACACAGCCTCGCCGCCGTCGCCCGCACCGGGCGGCGGCGGTTTTGATTCAAGCTGTCCTCGGCGCTTTGAGCCACCGCCAGCCCCAGGCCGCCGCCGGCCAAAGCAGCGCCGTGATCGTCATCGCCGCGAGCACGGCTGCAACAGGCCGCTCGAAGAACGGCAGGATGCTCCCGTCCGACTTCATGATCGACGTGACGAGGTTCTGCTCGACCATCGTGCCCATGATGATGCCGAGCACCATCGCCGCAACCGGGAAGCCGTTGCGCTCCATGACGTAGCCGATGCAGCCGAACGCCGCGACGGTCAGCACGGCGAACAGGTTGTTGCCGATGGCGAAGGCACCGACCGCGCACAGCACGATGATGAGCGGCATGATCGCGGACCGCGGTGCTCTCAAGATGTTGCTCGATCCCCGGATCATCAGGATGCCGAGCGGGATCATCAGGATGTTCGCCATGATGAAGATGATGTAGAGCGCGTACATGCTCGACGCCTGCTCGGTGAACAGCGTCGGGCCGGGATTGAGGCCCTTCATGTAGAGCACGCCGATCGCGATCGCGGTGATCGTATCGCCGGGGATACCGAACAGCAGCGCCGGCACCCATCCCGAAGCGAGGCTCGAGTTGTTGCTCGCACCGGACTCGATCAACCCCTCGGGATGGCCCGTGCCGAACTTTTCCGGCGTCTTCGAGAATCTCTTCGAGATCGAGTAGCTGACCCAGGCCGCGATGTCCGCGCCGGCGCCCGGCAATACGCCGATCATCACGCCGACGATGTTCCCGCGCATCATCTGCTTCGGATACTGCTTGGTGAGCTGCCATTGGCCGGCGAGGATGCTGGCAAGGCGGCGCCGTTCCGGTTTCGGCGGCTCGTCCGTCAACATCGCGCGCATCACTTCCGACACCGCGAATACGCCGACCAGCGCCGGAATGACATCCACGCCACCGAGGAGGTTGGTCATGCCGAAGGTGAAGCGCGGCGTGCCGGCCGGATTCTCGATGCCGACACACGACACGAGAAGTCCGAGCAGCATGCTCGCGATCGCTTTCACCGGCGACGCCCGCGACACGATCGTCGCGCACATGAGACCGAGGAAAGCCAGCCAGAAATATTCGAACGTGGAGAAGCGCAGCGCCATGCTGGCGAGGGGTGGCGCCATCGCCATCAGCGCGAGCGTGCCGAAAATGCCGCCGAGCGCGCTGAACCAGAGGCCGATGCCGAGCGCTAATTCCGGGCGCCCCTTTCGCGTCATCGCATAGGCTTCGTCGGTATAGGCCGCAGAGGCGGGCGTTCCGGGAATGCGCAGTAGTGCACCCGGAATGTCGCCGGAAAAGATCGCCATCGCGGAGGAGGAGATGATGGCACCGATCGCGGCGATCGGCGGAAGATAGAAGGTGAGCGGCACCAGCAACGCCGTCGCCATGGTCGCTGTGAGGCCGGGCACGGCGCCGACAACCAGCCCATAGATCGACGCGAGCAGGATGACGACCAGGATATCCAGCTGGAAGACGAGCCCGAAGGCCTGAGCGATATCGTTCATGGCAAGCCGATCCACGGCAGCGGAAGCAGGCCGGACGGCAACGGCACACGCAGCAGCTGGGAGAAGACGAGGTTGATTCCGAGCGATCCGAACACCGCCAGCGGCAGGGCAAGGCGCAGACGCGCGCCGAGCACCAGCGACGAGGCCAACACAACCAGAGCAGATGTCGGCAGAAAGCCCAGGCTGTCGACGACGTACGCGTAAGAGATCAATAGCGCCGGCGGAATCAGTACCTTGAGCTCGCGCCAACGGCTGGCAGGTGGCGTGTCCGCAGCGGGCGCGTCCTCCACGTGCTCGGCCAGGCGCGCGGCTTCTGCGTCCGCCTCTTGTTCAAATCGGCTGCCGACGCCCGCCGCGATCAAGGCGCCGCAGATCGCGAGGCTTGTCCCGACGACCATCGGGAACACTTCGGGACCGATCTCCTGGCCCGGCACCGGCGGCAATCGCGAACCCGCGTACGCCGCAACACTGCCGAGGCCGACGAGAAACAGCCCGGTAACACGGTTGGAAAGCTGCATATGCTCAGTCGAGCCGTTTCGTTGGAACGATGAAGCTCGGGCCCGCGGCGAACCGCGGGCCCTGATCTAAAGGCTCATCCCTTTTTGGAGAGCCCTGCCGCCTTCATGGCCACGCCCATCGCCTCGTTACCGGCGTCCATGAACTTGGCGAAGCCTTCCGCGTCAGCCCATTTCACGCCGAAGCCGCGGCTGCTCATGAAGTCGAGGAACTCTTTCGACTGGTTGACCTTCTGGAGCGCCGCGGTGAGCTGCTTCGCGATGGCGGGATTGAGCCCCTTCGGCGCCGTGAAGCCGCGCCACGCGCCGGTGTTGTAGTCAACGCCCATCGCTTCCTTCAGCGTCGGCACGTCCTTGAACGCGGGGTTGCGCTCGGATGCCATCACCGCGAGGCTGCGCGCCTTGCCAGCTTCGATGATGGCGCGGGCCTCCGGCACCGAGCAGGTGACGAGATCGAGACCACCGGCGGCGAGATCCTGCATCGACGGCGCCGCGCCATTGAGCGGAACCCAGCGCACGTGATCGGGCTTGAGGCCCATCGCCAGCAGCCAGCCGACCAGCGCCAGATGCCAGATACCGCCTTGACCGGTACCCGAGGCTTTCATCGAACCATGCGGCGAGGCCTTGATGGCGTCCGCGAGTTCCTTGACCGTCTTGTAGGGGCTCGACGCGTTGACCTGGATGCCCGGCGGATCCTCATTCATCAGCGCCAGCGGCGTGTAGCTCCGGGGCGTGAGCTCGGTCAGCCCCTGCCAATGCATCATCGAAATTTCGACGGTAACGATGCCGAGCGTGTAGCCGTCCGGCTGAGCCGCCGCGATCGCCGCATGCCCGACGACACCGGAACCGCCCGTGCGGTTCACGACGTTGACCGGCTGCTTCAGCTCCTTCTCGAGCACCGCCGCTACGATCCGGGCGGTGGCATCGGTGCCGCCGCCTGCGGCCCACGGACAGATAAGAGTGATCGGGCGGGCTGGATAAGCCTGTGCGGATGCGGGGCCCACACCCACCATAGCGGACGCCGCAATTGCGCCGCCGCCGGCAAGCACTTGCCGGCGCGTATGTCGTGCCATCGTCGTTTCCTCCGTTTGCTTTCTTTGTTATTGCGGCGAGCATAGCGAAAGCTCAGCCGGTCTGCCAGTGGCGCCGAAATCACCTTTTCAGCCTATTTCCTTGAGCTGCACCGCACCTAGAGGCCGTCCGCGGAGCCGCGAGGCCGGGCATCGACGTACGTGTTGACCGGACGCGCATCTCTCTCGGCAGCCCCCGGCCGCGCAAGCAACATCGTCCAGCAACGCACCCGCGAACGCCTCGGATCCCGTCACACAACTGTAGCACCCAGCCACTAGGTGTTGCCTCCATTGAGTAGGCAACACCAAAGAGGCTTCATGCTGATACTCGACGGGGTCACGCGACGCTTTGGCAGTGTCGCTGCTGTATCGGGAGCCTCCTTCGAAGTGGCGCGCGGTGGCTTCATCGGCGTGATCGGCCGCTCAGGTGCCGGCAAATCGACGCTGCTCCGCATGATCAACCGCCTCGTCGAGCCGAGCGAAGGGCGCATCCTCTTCGATGGCCGCGACGTGACGGCGCTGAAAGGCCGCGAATTGCGCTTGTGGCGCGCACGGGCGGCGATGATCTTCCAGCAGTTCAATCTCGTCGGCCGCCTCGATGTGCTGACGAACGTGCTGACCGGGCGCCTCGCCGAAGTATCGACGCTCCGCGCGGTCACGCGCTCGTGGACGGACGAGGACAAGGCGACTGCATTCTCGGCGCTCGCGCAATTCGAAATCAGCGCACTCGCGGCACAGCGCGCCGAACAGCTTTCGGGTGGTCAGCAACAGCGCGTCGCGATCGCGCGTGCGATGGTCCAGCAGCCCGAGATCCTTCTCGCTGACGAACCGGTCGCCTCTCTCGATCCGCGCAACACCAGGATCGTCATGGATGCGTTGCTTCGCATCAACAAGCACTACGGCATCACGGTGCTGTGCAATCTCCACTCGCTCGATCTTGCGCGCACCTACTGCGATCGCCTGATCGGCATGGCTGCGGGGCGCATCGTCTTCGATGCGGCGCCCGACAAGCTCACAGACGACGTCGCGCGCGAGCTCTACGGCCTTGAGGCTGATGAGGTCATGGGCGGTGATCCGGACGCCCAGAGAGACGACAACGAGCAGGGTGTACCTGCGCTTGGGCAGGTCGTAGCCGCCTGAACCGGACGCCACGGCGGCGCAGAACCACCGACGCCTCGTCCGCAGAATCTTCCCGACTGCTTAACTCAAACAGAACAGAGGATGTCATGTTGAACCGTCGCATCATTCTTGCCGGCGCCGCTGGGCTTGTCCTGGCGAATGGCCTCGCCCTTTCCGCCGGTCCCGCCAACGCGCAGGATTGGAAGTCGAAATATCCCGAGCTGATCTTCGCCGTCATCCCCTCCGAGAATGCCGCGACCACATCCGCCCGCTACGCGCCGTTCGTCAGCTACCTGAGCCAACAGCTCGGCACGAAAGTGACGCTGCGCATCGCCAATGACTATGCCGCCGTCATCGAAGGCCAGCGCGCCGAGAACATTCACATCGCTTCCTACGGCCCGGCCTCTTATGCCCGCGCCTATGCGACCGGCGTCAAGACGGAACCCTTCGCCATCGAGATCAGCAGCGATGGCAGCCGCGGCTATCATTCGGTGTTGTACGTGAAGGCCAGCTCGCCCTTCCAGAAGCTCGATGATCTGAAGGGCAAGAATCTCTGCCTCGTCGATCCGAACTCAACTTCGGGCAACAACGTGCCCCGCTTTGCGATGGACAAGATGGGCATCGACCCCGCCAAGTTCTTCGCCAAGGTCGTCTATTCAGGCTCGCACGAGAACGCGGTGATCGCGGTCGACCAGGGCACGTGCGATGCCGCGTTCAACTGGTGGAACGACGAAAACGAATCGAACCTGATGCGCATGTCGAGCCGTGGGATCGTCAAGGCCGAGAACTTCCGCATCATCTTCAAGTCCGACCGGATCGTGAACTCGCCGATGGCCTATCTCACGAGCCTGCCTGATGACCTGAAGGCCAAAATCCGCGACGCCGTGCTCAACATTGCGACCCGCGACAAGACCGCGTTCGACAACATCTATGGCGGCAAGCAGCTGCCGTTCCAGGCGACGACCCACAAGGAATACGAGCCGGTCGTCGATCTGATCAAGTTCGTCGACACGCTCCGCAAGAAATCCGGCTCCTAACGGCCGACCTTGTTCCAAATTGCGGGCGCGGGGCCATTGCCGGCGCCGCGCCCGCAGCCATGAAGGGCGTCGACGATGCGCCCAGGACCGCACTGCGACCCATGCCGATGACAGCCGCCTCCAGCACGAATGCTGCGCGCCCGACGCTGCCGCGCCTGCCTGACTCCCAGCTCGCCCCCCTGACCACGGCGTACGCGCGCGAAGTTGCCGCGAAGCGCCGCAGCACGCTCGTGCTGCTTGCGGCGTTGATCGTCGCAGCCGGAATCGCCTCGAGCGTCGCCGAAGTCGACCTCGTCAAGTTTTTCACCAACATCGATCGATTCACGAGCTACATCGGCCGGCTATTCCATCTCGATAGCGGGCTACCGGTGTGGCGCGACCCCGCTGAGTGGTTCTGGGGCTGGAAGAAGTGGCTCGGACTGCTCGGCGACACGCTGCTCATTGCCTACCTCGGTACGCTGCTCGGCGGCGCCGCCGCCTTCTTCCTCTGCTTTCTCGCGAGCGCCAATCTCAATCCCAACGTCTGGTCGCGCGTCCTCGTGCGCCGACTGCTCGAGTTCTGCCGCACGGTGCCGGAACTGGTCTTTGCCCTCATCTTCGTCGTTGCCTTCGGCCTCGGCCCTCTGCCCGGCGTCCTCGCCCTTGCCATTCACAGCACCGGCGCATTGGGCAAGCTGTTCTCGGAGGTGAACGAGAACATCGACATGAAGCCGGTGGAGGGCGTCGCCGCCGCCGGCGCGACGTGGTGGCAAACGATGCACCTTGCTGTCGTGCCGCAGGTGCTCTCGAACTTTGCGAGCTATGGATTGCTGCGTTTCGAGATCAACGTGCGCGGCGCGGCGGTCATGGGGTTCGTCGGCGCCGGCGGCATCGGCCAGGATCTGATCGAGAGCATCCGCAAATTCTACTATTCCGACGTTTCAGCGGTGCTTCTGCTCATCATTGCGACGGTGATGATCATCGATATGGCGACCGAACGCCTGCGTCACATCTTCATCGGGCGGGAGGCTCGCACATGAGCGCGCGCAAACCTCTCATTATTCCGGCAGACGAGTCTGTTCTTGCGTCGCATCGCGACATGCTCCGCGCACAAGTGACCGCACGCCAGCGCGGCATGCTCATTGTCGTCGCACTCGCGGCCCTTGCGATGCTCGCATTCTGGCGCCTCGACGTATCGCTCTGGCGCGTCATCACGGGGATCAGCGAACTCGGGCGCTTTGTCGTCCTGATGTTTCCGCCAAGCCCGGGCTCATGGGCCAACGCCCTCGTCTATCTTCACGCTCTTGCGGAGACACTTGCCATCGCCTTGCTCGGCACATTGCTCGCAGCCGTTCTCGCTTTCCCGCTCGGGCTTCTGGCGGCGCGCAACGTGGTGCCGGTGCGGCTGCTCCAGTTCATGACGCGGCGCTCACTCGACACCGTCCGTGGCGTCGACACACTGATTTGGGCGCTCATCTGGATCAATGTCGTCGGTCTAGGCCCGTTCGCCGGTGTGCTCGCCATCATGACGTCGGATATCGGCACGCTCGGCAAGCTGTTCTCGGAAGCGATCGAAGCGTCAGACCGCAGGCCAGTTGAGGGCGTGGCTGCAACGGGGGGCAACAGGCTTCTTCAGATCCGCTTCGGGATACTGCCGCAGGTTCTGCCGGTGATGCTGTCGCAAGTGCTCTACTTCTTCGAGTCGAA
>CAZKZT010000195.1:2366-7348 GCA_964557265.1 uncultured Hyphomicrobium sp. | reverse complement strand
GCGGCACCGGCGTGATCGTTGGATCAGGCGTGCTGCCCGGCGGACTCGGTACGGATACCGGCGGATCGGTGCGCATTCCCGCGGCGCTGTGCGGTTGTGTTGGCCTCAAGACATCCATCGGCATGATCGGCCGGTCCGGTATCACACCGCTGTCGCAAACGCTCGACACCGCCGGCCCGCTCGCGCGCGATGTCACGACCGCGGCCCGGATGTTCGCCGCCATGATCGGCCACGATCCTGACGATCCCTCGACTGCGGACTTCCGTCCGATCGATCCGCTGCGCGACCTCGAGAAGGGCGTCGCGGGTCTCCGCATCGGCCGCGTCGCCGACGAGGACCTGACGCTTGCGACCGACGAAGTGAAGGCCGATCTCGCCAAGTCGGCCGCGACGCTCGAGACGCTGGGAGCGCGCATCGAACCGTTCCGGATGCCGCAATCGTTCGACAGCTTCACACGCACGACCGGCACCATCATGGCGGCCGAAGGCTACGCCAACTGGCGCGGATACACCGACGATCCGAAGTCGGGCATGGCCGATCCGATCCGCGCCCGCTTCCTCGGCGGCAAAGCGATTGCGGCGGCCGACTACGTTGACGTCATGCGCGGCCGCGGCAAGGACATCGATATGTTCCTCTCCGCGATCGACCGGCTCGACGCGATCATCCTGCCGACGATTCCATTGCCGGCGATGACGGTCGCCGACGTTGACGAGAAGAAGTCGCCGATGGCGCATTTCACCCGCTGGGGCAACTATCTGGCGCTGTGCGCGCTCGCGGTGCCATCGTCGCTCACCAAAACCAAGCTGCCGATGAGCCTTCAGATCGTGGTGCGCCGTTTCGATGACGCCCTTGCACTGCGCATCGGCCGGGCGTTCGAGAAGGCGCGCGGCGCATTCCCGGCGCCGAAGATCTAGGGGCTACGCGGCATGGATTATTCGACCGACGAAGTCCTGATCCGCGTCGAAGGACGCGCCGGACACATCACGCTCAATCGGCCAAAGGCGCTCAACGCGCTGACGCTCGGTATGGTGCGCGCGATCTGGCCGGCGCTGCTCGCATGGCGGGATGATCCCGCCGTCGAGCTGGTCATCCTCGACGGGGCAGGCGAGCGGGGCTTGTGCGCCGGCGGCGACGTGCGCTGGCTGTACGACAGCCGCGCGCGCGGCCTCGACGATGCGCTCGCGTTCTGGCGCGAGGAATACGCGCTCAACGCCCTGATCCACCGTTATCCGAAGCCGTTCGTGCCGCTGATGGATGGCATCGTGATGGGTGGTGGCATCGGGCTTTCCGCGCATGCGCGGGGCGGCACCCGCATCGTCACCGAGCGCTCGACGCTGGCGATGCCGGAGACGACGATCGGCCTCATTCCCGATGTCGGCGGCACGTGGCTGCTGGGACGCGCGCCGGATTCATTCGGCGAGTATCTCGGCCTCGTCGGCGAGCGGATGCACGGCGCCGGTACGATCTTCTCCGGGTTTGCGGACGTATTCGTGCAATCGGCGAAGCTCGATGCGTTGAAGGCTGCGCTCTCCGAGACACGGGCGGCGGATGTGAAAAGCGTGATCGCGCAGTTTGCCGAGCCGCCACCGCACTCGAACCTTGCCGGGCACGCCGCCGAGATCAACCGCACATTCTCGCAGCCGACCGTTACCGCCATCCTTGACGCGCTCGCGCGCGAGGAAAGCGAATGGGCTGCGAAGACCCGCGACGCGCTGCTCATTCGCTCGCCGAAGTCGATGGCCGCGACGCTCGCCGCGATCCGGCGCGCACGTAAACTTGACTCGCTCGAGGACGCGCTCAATGTCGAACTCCGGCTGTGCATCCATCTCTTCGAGGATGGCGAATTCATCGAAGGGGTGCGCGCGCTTCTCGTCGACAAGGACAAGTCGCCGCGCTGGAACCCGCCGACAATCGAAGGCGTGACGGACGACATGATCGCCGCGCTGTTCGCGCCTCTGCCGCCATCGCAGGAGCTGGGCTTGCAACCGCCCGCGTGACCCGAATCAGCCGAAAAAAAAAGCGGAGTACAAGACATGTCTGAGCCTCAACGCCGTGGCCCTCTCGCCGGGATGCGCGTGATCGATCTCTCGCACGTTATGGCCGGGCCGACCTGCGCACGGATGCTCGCGGACATGGGCGCCGATGTGATCAAGGTCGAGAAGGCCGACGGCGGCGACGACACGCGGCGGATGCTGCCGCCTGACATCAAGGGCGAACCTGCTGCATACATGATGATGAACCGCAACAAGCGCGGCATCGTCCTCGACCTCAAGAAGCCGGTCGCACGCGCGGCCCTCAAGCGGCTGCTCAAAGATGCGGACGTGCTGATCGAAAACTATCGGCACGACACGCTCGACAAGCTCGGGCTCGGCTACGAGACGCTGCACAAAGAGTTCCCCGGCCTCATCTACTGCGCGCTGTCGGGCTTCGGGCGCTCGGGGCCCTATGCGACGCAAGGCGGCTACGATCTGATCGCGCAGGGCATGTCGGGCCTGATGGCGATCACCGGCGAGGGACCGGGCCGCCCGCCGGTCAAGGTCGGCTCGCCCGCGTGCGACATCACCTGCGGCATCATCGGCGCGATGGCGGTGAGCGCCGCCTACGCCCACAAGCTCAAGACCGGCCAAGGCCAGTTCGTCGACACGTCGCTGTTCGAGGCCGGCGTCACGCTCACCTACTGGCAATCGGCGATTGCGCTGGCGACCGGCGAGTCACCCGGGCCGATGGGCTCGCGCCATCCGCTCAACGGCCCCTATCAGGCGTTCGAAGCGAGCGATGGCTACATCAACGTCGGTGCGTCGAACAACAAGATGTATCCGCAGTTGTGCGAAATTCTCGGCTGCCCCGAGCTGGCGCGCGACCCGCGCTTCCTCACCGGCCGCGACCGCATGGGCAACCTCGACGCGCTGATCGACCTGCTCAACGCGCGCTTCCGCCAGAACACGATCGCCCATTGGCTCGAACGGCTGGAAGCAGCCGGCATTCCGTGCGGGCCCGTGCTGTCGATCAACGAGATGCTGGTCCATCCGCAGACGCGCGCGCGCGACATGGTGGTCGCCGTCGATCACCCGATCGCGGGCCGCGTCGAAACCATCGGATTGCCGGCGAAGTTCTCCGAAACACCGACCGAGATCGCGCGCCCGGCGCCGCTCTACGGCCAGCACACGCGCGAGGTGCTGCGCGAATCCGGATTCTCCACGGCAGAAATCGACGCGCTGTTTGCCGAGGGCGCCGCGAAAGAAACGCCGCTACCCAGCACGGCCGCGGAGTAGACTGCCTACTGAAACGCAAGGGAGGCCGCAGTGATCACGAACCGTCCCATGAACCGTCAAATCATCCTCGCCAAGCGCCCGCCGCCTGGCCTCGTGACGCCGGACATTTTCGCCGTGAAGGAGGCGCCGCTCGCGGATCTCGCGGACGGCGAAGTGCTGATCAAAATCGCCTATGTCTCGCTCGATCCGGCAATGCGCGGCTGGATCAACGAAGGCAAATCGTACGTGCCGCCGGTTGCGATTGGCGGCGTCATGCGCTCGTTCTCGGTTGGCATCGTCGAAGAAACGCGCAATCCCGCATTCAAGGTCGGGGACGCGGTGCAAGGCATGATCGGCGTACAGCACTACGCGATCGCGGACGGTAAGGGCCTCGCGAAGGTGGATCCCGCCGCAGCTCCGCTCGAACGCTGGGTCGGCGGGCTCGGCATGCCGGGGTGGACCGCCTATTTCGGCCTGCTCGAGTGCGGCCAGCCGAAAGCGGGTGAGACGGTCGTCGTATCCGCGGCTTCCGGCGCGGTCGGCTCGATCGTCGGCCAGATCGCGAAGATCAAGGGCTGCCGTGTGGTGGGCCTCGCGGGCGGGCCCGAGAAATGCCGCTACGTCATCGAGGAACTCGGCTTCGATGCCTGCATCGACTACAAGTCCGGTGACATTGCCGCCCAGCTCAAGGCCGCCTGCCCAAATGGCATCGACGTCAATTTCGAGAATGTCGGCGGCGAGATCTTCGACACGATCCTGCTGCAGATGAACGTGCACGGGCGGATCGCGCTGTGCGGGCTGATCTCGGCCTACAACGCGACGCAGATGCCCGAGGGCCCGAAGAACCTGCGCGCTGTGCTGACCCAGCGCCTCACCATGCGTGGCCTGATCGTGCTCGACTGGATCGACCGGGTGCCGGAGGCGATCGCCCAGCTCGGCGCTTGGCATCGCGAAGGAAAGCTGAAAATACGCGAGGACGTGCGCACCGGCGGCTTGGAAGCCTTTACCGACACCCTCAATCTGCTCTACACCGGCGGCAACAATGGCAAGCTCGTCCTCAAGGTCTAAGAAGTGTTGAAGCCTGGAATCACCCTGTACTTCGTCCGCCATGGCGAGACCGATTGGAACGCGGTCCGCCGCTACCAGGGTCAGACCGACATCCCGCTCAACGACACGGGCCGTGGTCAGGCGGCGCGCAATGGCCGCGAGCTTGGCCGGATCCTCGACCGGGCCGCCGCGGACTTCGATTTCGTCGCAAGCCCGCTGATGCGGACCGCCGACACCATGCGGATCATCCGCCAAGCGTTGGGGCTTGAGCCCGACGGATTCGCGCGCGACGACCGGCTGAAGGAGATCAACTTCGGCCACTGGGAAGGTCAGATCTGGGACGATCTCCCCAACACCGATCCGGAAGAATTCGCGGCCCGCAAGGCGGACCCGTACCGCTGGCGGCCGCGCAACGGCGAGAGCTACGAAGACCTCGCCAAGCGGCTCGAGAGCTGGCTCGCGGGGCTCGAACGCGACACGGTCGCAGTGTCGCATGGTGGCGTCAGCCGGGTGGTCCGTGGCCATGTCCTCGGCCTCGACTGGGACGCGATCCACACGCTCGAAGTCCCGCAGGACCGCATTCTCCGCCTCCGGCGCGGGGAACAGGTCTGGCTCTGAGATCTGACCACCTCCCCGGCCTTCCCCTGCGACATGTCACCCGTTCGCCACGGTGGGTAACCGGAC
>CAZKZT010000195.1:0-2266 GCA_964557265.1 uncultured Hyphomicrobium sp. | reverse complement strand
GCGGCCCTATTTGCGGCGGATTGTGGTAGTCAACGGACGCTGACGCGGGGGAATCTCGAGGCACAGGCGGATTTTCAGTCCGCGGCGTCACCCGCGAACCGGAGCCGCAATCTGATGACCACCACGTCGACGAATGCCGGGGCCCAAGCCAGCGTCGACACGCGGCCCTTTGCACCCTTCGAGTGGCTGCTCGCGCGCCGCTATCTGCGCGCGCGCCGGAAGGAAGGCTTCATCTCCGTCATCGCGGGCTTTTCGTTCCTCGGCATCATGCTCGGCGTCGCGACGCTGATCATCGTGATGGCGGTGATGAATGGCTTCCGCAACGAGCTGATCCAGAAGATCCTCGGCGTCAACGGCCACGTGATCGTCTACCGCGTCGCCGAACCCTTCACCGACTACGAAGAGGCAAGCGCCAAACTTTCCAAGGTCCCGGGCGTCAAGGCGGTGTTGCCGCTGATCGAGGGGCAGGCCATGCTCTCGACCAACGCCATCACCCTCGGCGGCCTCATTCGCGGCGTCAGCGAAGGGGCGCTCAGGAAGATGCCGCTGGTCGCCGACAACGTCCGCTTCGGCACGCTCGAGGGTTTCGACGACAGCGAGTCGCTCGCCATCGGCATCCGGCTCGCCAACTCGTTGCGCGTGACGGCGGGCGACATGATCACGCTCATATCCCCGCGCGGGGCGTCGACGCCGTTCGGCACTGCGCCGCGCATAAAGCGCTACAAGATCGCCGCGATTTTCGAGCTCGGCATGTCCGAGTACGACAAGGCGATGATCTTCATGCCACTCAAGGAAGCACAGCGATATTTCTCGCGGCCCGAACAGGTCGATGTGCTGGAAATCCTGGTGCATGAGCCGGAGAAGGTCGGCGATCTGCTCCAGCCGCTGCAGGCCGCTGGCGGCGACACGCTCAGCTTCACCGACTGGCGGCGGCGCAACGAGACCTTCTTCACGGTGCTCGAAGTCGAGCGCAATGTGATGTTCATCATCCTGTCGCTGATCGTACTGGTCGCCGCGCTCAATATCATTTCCGGCCTGATGATGCTGGTGAAGGATAAAGGGCGAGATATCGCGATCCTACGCACCATGGGCGCAACCAAAGGCGCGATGATGCGTGTGTTCCTGATCACCGGCGCATCGATCGGCGTCGTCGGTACGATTGCCGGCTTGCTTCTCGGTATCGTGTTCTGCTGGAACATCGAGGGCATCCGCCAGTTCGTGCAGCGCATCTCGGGCACGACCCTGATGGATCCGACTGTGTACTACCTCTCGCGGATGCCGGCCGACATCGACGTGCGCGAGACGGCTGCGATCGTCATCATGGCGCTGGTTCTTTCCGTCCTCGCGACGCTCTACCCGTCGTGGCGCGCCTCGCGTCTCGATCCGGTCGAAGCGCTGCGCTACGAGTGAGGACCGCACACGTGCAGGATTTCACAGCCCATCATATCGAGCCACAGAGCGACGTCGTTCTCCGTCTCGTCGATCTCCGGCGCACGTTCCACCAGGGGTCGCGCAAGATAGAAGTCCTCGCCGGTGCATCGGCTGAGTTGCGCGCGGGCGAGGCCGTGGCGCTGGTCGGCCCTTCGGGCGCCGGAAAATCGACGCTGCTGCATACCGCGGGCTTGCTCGAAACGCCGGACAGCGGTCACGTTTTCGTCGACGGGCGCGATTGCTCGAAGATGCGCGACGACGAGCGCACGCGTGTGCGCCGCGCGGCGATGGGCTTCATCTACCAGTTCCACCAGCTGCTGCCCGAGTTCTCGGCGATCGAGAATGTGGCGATGCCGCAGCTGATCCAGGGGCGCAGCAAGCGCGTCGCGCACGCCCGCGCAGCCGAGCTACTGACCTCGGTCGGTCTCGCCGAACGGCTCGACCATCGCCCCGCCGAACTCTCCGGCGGTGAACAACAGCGCACCGCCATCTGCCGCGCGCTCGCCAACGAGCCACGCCTGCTGCTCGCCGATGAGCCGACCGGCAATCTCGATCCCAAGACCGCGGATGTGGTGTTTCACGAGCTGATCGAACTGATCCGCGCGAAGCGGCTCGCTGCGCTGATCGCGACCCACAACCTCGAGCTCGCCGGCCGCATGGATCGCGTGCTGCGCATGGAAGGCGGGCAGCTCATCGAGCTGGAGCCGAGAAGCTTGGTGTAAGAGCGCGGCTCGGCTCCTGCGTTCCCTCTCCCGCGTGCGGGGAGAGGGGGAAAGGCGGCTACGCCTCCACCTCTCCAGCCAGATACTCGATCGCCGCCTGAACGCCACCCGAA
>CAZKZT010000194.1:0-7350 GCA_964557265.1 uncultured Hyphomicrobium sp. | reverse complement strand
GCCCAAATTCAAGGGCGAGTAGCGCCTGATCGGTCGAGATGGAAACGCTTGCGCTTCCATCGAAAGCATGAAGCAGACTCCCAATCAAATATATAGAGCGCGCTCGCGCGACCGCGCGGCTCGTGTGATCAGGCGGATTTCAACGGTGACAGTCCGCACCAGCGTGCGGTGAACAGGGCAATCGCCTTGGTCGCCTGTTTGATCGAGGCGAGATCGACCGCCTCGTCGATGCTGTGGATGTTGCGTCCACCCGCGCCGTACACGAGCGTCGGTATTTTGTCATAGAGGATCGTGACGCGCGCATCGAGGTAGGCCGGCGTCACTTGTTCCTGGAGCGGGCTGCCGAAGATTGCCTCGTGCGCACCGGCCAGCGTCTTTTCGGCATCGCTGCCGGGTTCGAGCACGAAGCCCTCGCAGGAGAAGCCCGTCCATTTGATTTGCGGCGGATTGTTGCCGCTGCCGGGCGTGCGGCGCGAGAATTCGGTGATCGTCTGCTCGATCCGGCGCTTGAAATCCGAGGCCGATACGCCGGGGAGCATCGACAGGCGGCAATGGATCGTGCAGGCGGCGGGAACGGTAGAGTTCCAGTCTCCCCCTTCGATCTGTCCGATGTTGAGATTGATCGGGTGCACGAGGTCCTTGAACAGCGGGTGCTGCGCCGCTTCGACGTTCAGCTCCTCCTCGAGTACACGCAGCGCGCCGATCACCTTGTACGCGGCATCGATCGCGTTGATGCCGGCCTGCATTTCGCGTGCGTGCGCCGGGCGGCCGAAGACGCGCACCGAGAACCAGACGACGCCGGTATTCGCGCGCGTGACCTTCCCGTGCGTCGGCTCCGGACAGATGACGGCGTCGGCGCGATAGCCCCGCACCGATGTCGCGAGCGTGCCGTTGCCCGTGCTCTCTTCTTCCGGAACCGACTGGATGTGGATCGTGGCCGCCGGTTCAAAGCCCGCGCGCTTGATGGCGTCGAGGGCGTAGATGTTGGCGGAGAGGCCCGCTTTCATGTCCGAGGCGCCGCGGCCGTACATCCAGCCGTCGCGGATCACGGCCTCGTACGGCGGATAGGTCCACAAGTCCGTCGGGCCCGGCGGCACAACGTCGATGTGTGCGTTCATGATCAGCGAGCGGCCGGTCGACGTCGCCGGCCGATGCGTGCCGACCACTGCCCAGCAGTTCTCATAGGACACCGCGATCGGCGAGAAGCCGGGATGATCCTTGATGTCGTCTTCGGTGACGCGCCAGCGGTCCATGTCATAGCCGCGTTTGACGAGTGCCCCGTACACGTAGTCCTGGACGGTGTGCTCGGCACCGCGGACCGAGGGGCAGCGGACGAGACCCTGCAGGAAGGAAATCTGCTCGTCGAAGCCACGGTCGATTTCGTCGAGAATGCGCTGTTCTTCGCTGGTCGTGGTGCTCATGCGTTCGGTCCGGTTGTGGAGGGCTGCGGTTCTGTCGCGGGTCATTGTGCCAGCGGCGCGGCGCGCGGTCGATGCGACCAGTAGCGAAGCGCCAGCTCCCGCGCGGCGCCTCTTACTGGGTCGAAATCGAAGGTGATCCGGTGCCGGCCCGGTGGCACGGCGACGGCACGAAAGAGGACGTTGGCGCGCAGCATCTGCACGTTCTGTCCATCGATTTCGGCGGTCCACCAGGGATGCCAGATGTCGTTGAGGACCACGAAGCCGCCGTCCGGGCTATCGGCATCGATGACAACGCGCGTATTGGCATAGGAGGCGATCGTCGCCGTGCCAGGGCGCCGGGGCGGTGGATCCGGCAGCGTTTCCTCTAACAGCACCATCGAGCGGAGGTCGGCCTTGGGCCAGCCGCCGAGCGCCAGCATCACCTCGAAATCGACTGTCATGGCGCGCGTCGCGAAGAGCACCCGCGGGAGCGCGTTCGAGTTCTCGTAGATCCACGCTTCTGCGGTTCGATGGACGAGCGGCAGATCGCCAGGTTTCAGCAGCTTGTCGATCGCCTCGATCGGTGCGCCGGTGGCGATGTAGCGCAAGCCGAGCAGATCAGACAGCGGCGATCGGTAGGACGGCATCAGTGCTGAGAATTTCCGCTGATCGGGCAGACCGACATGATCCTCTGCGCCGGTCGCACGAGAGTAGACGCCAAGCCGCACGGGATTGTAGCCGAGCGTGTTTTCGAGCCGGTGCGTCATGCTCGCGTTGGGCCAATGGAAGCCGAGACCGGCGAGCTCGATGCGGTCGCGCCGGGTGGCGTCGCGGTTCTCGGTCACGCGGTCGCGCAGCCAGTTGATCGTTGCATTGCGATTGCCCGGTTCCAGTGCGGCGAACTGCTCAGGTGGCAGCGCGCTCGATCCGTTGTTGCCGTTGTTGTACGCAAGATCGGCGGCGACGATCGCGGCGAGGGTCAGCGCGACGAGCGCCGGCTGCACGGTGAGCCGCGAATGCGCCCATGCGAGCGCGCCCGCCGACCCTGCGAAGATCGCCGCGCCAAGTGCCATCGGCAGCCAGACGCGGGGAAGGCGGTCGAGCCACACGCCCAATCCGATTGCGACGCCTGCCGCGATGAGGAGAAGCAGAAAGGTGGCGGCGATCGTGAGGCGGCCTGGCGCGATCCACGGCGCCACGAACATGCGATGCGTCATGTAGCCGGCGAGGATCGCGAGCAGCCCGCCGATCAGGAAAACGGCGTCGGCAGGACGGCGATAGAGATCTATGCCGGGCGCGATCTCGTAGGCGAGCCGGAACGCGGGCGTGTAGGAGCCGAGCGCGTAGAGTACCATCACGGCGAGCGCGATCGTGAAGAAGCGGATCTCGTGGTGCCATAGCCGGCCCGAGAACAGCCCGATCGCGACCAGCAGCAGCGGCAGCGCGCCGACGTACATCTGCCCGACGTTTTGTGCGGTATAGAGCTCGATGTACGGCCACGTGAGGCTCGGCGGACCCCAGTAGTCGCCCATCTTTCCGGACGCGCCGAAAACGTCCGGCATGACGAGGCTGAGGAGCAATGCCGGATGCAGCGATCCGCCGCTGGCGCCATCGTAGGAGATCTCGGGCCGGTTCGATCCGGCCGCGAGCAGGACCGTCATCAGGATCGGCAGCGCGATCAGCGCCACCGCGACCACGGCACCGGCTGCGAGCGGCCAGAAGGCGCGGCGCAGCGCTGTCATGGGTGTGCCGTCGCGAGTCAGTAGCCATAGAGCGTAGGCGGCGGTGAGGTATATCGCGAGCAGCGCCACCTGATCGCGTCCGAGCATGATGAAGGCGGCGACGATGCCGGAAAGGACACCGTAAAGTATCGACGGCCGCGTGATCGCGCGATCCAGGAAGACGAGAAGCCACGGCAAATAAGCGAGGCTCAGCACTTGCCCGAAATGCTGGAGGCGCCACGCCATCGCAGCGCCGAACGTGAACACAAGTGCTGCGACGAGTGCACCAGCCCAGTGCCAGCGGCGATCGCGGAAGTAGACGATGACGCCGACCCCGCCGAGCGCCATCGTCGCGAGCACGGTGACGTCCACCGCCCACAGGCTCGGATCGCCGTTGAAGAGCGCCAGCAGCACGAACGGCGGCGAGAACAGCATCGATTGCGGGTCGGCGATCTGCGGCTGGCCGGAGAACACGTAAGGGTTCCACCATGGCCATTCGCCGCGTGCGATGCTTTGCGCGAGAAACTGGATCTGCGGCTGGAAGTGCGCCTTCGCGTCCCAGGGGATCGTTACCGCGCCCGAGAGCCACTTCCAGGTCATGGCGGCGAACAGAAGAACGAACACCGCCGCGACCGGCATGACCGGCCATTCGTCCGCGGATGCGCCCTGCGGCGGCGGCGCCGTCACCCATTCGGACGTGCGAAGGCGATTTGACGGCATACCCTGCGATCCGGACGGGTGTTACTGGAGCTTTACTGTTCGCAAAAAGCCTGTCGGCGAGGCGGGGTCAAGGCCGCGATCGCGCAGGGAGACGAAACATCATGCGGAACGTGCGCGGTGCTTGCCCTGGGAGGCCCGCAGTCGTTACGTTGCGCGCATGGGAAACGCATACAGCAGGGATCGATGACATGCGGCTGACCGTCGATGGGCACGGGGTCTACGCGGGGACCGGCGGACGGCCATTCGATCCAGCGCGGCCGGTGATGGTGTTCATTCACGGCGCCGGGCTCGACCACACCTGCTGGCAGCTCCAGAGCCGCTGGTTCGCGTGGCACGGCTGGTCTGTGCTTGCGGTCGATCTCCCCGGGCATGGCCGCTCGGAGGGCGCGCCGCGCGACACGATTGCTGGCATGGTTTCATTCATCGAGGCGCTGATTGCCGCATCCGGTGCGCAGCACGCCGCGCTCGTCGGTCATTCCATGGGCGCGATCGCTGCACTCGAGACCGCGGCGAAGGCCCCCGGCAAGGTGTCGCATCTGGCGCTGCTTGGGATCGCCTCGTCGATGCCCGTCCACCCGAACCTGCTGCGCGATGCGCGCGAGAACCCGTCCGCCGCCTACGATCTGATGACCGGCTGGTGCCACAGCCCGCCCGCCAAGCTCGGCGGCAACACGGCACCCGGCATGTGGATGACCGGCGGCTCGCGGGCACTGCTCGGTCATGCACAGGAGGGCGCGCTCGCGATCGACTTCGCGGCTTGCAATACATGGACGACGGGCGCCGAGGCCGCGGGCAAGGTGCAATGCCCGACGCTGTTTCTGTCCGGCGCCAGCGATGTCATGACGCCCGCGCGCAAGGCCGCCGAACTCGCACGTCTGATCCCTCAATCTAAGAGCGTGACGCTCGCAGGCTGCGGCCACATGATGATGTCCGAGCAACCCGATGCCGTGCTCGACGCCTTGATCGCGCATTTCCGCGCGGCATAAGGCGCCATCCCTCAACCAGACAAACACTCTTACCGTTCGCATAGCCCTCCAAAGGACCTACGTCTCATGCCCAAGCCGACCAGCGGCCTATCTCCCAATTTCTCACTCAAGCGCACGGTGACGAAGCCGTCGGCGCGATCGCGCGGCGGCATCGTGGTCACGCAGAACCGGATGGCCTCGGAAGCGGGCGCGCGCGTGCTGAAGGCCGGGGGCAACGCGGTCGACGCGGCGGTCGCGGCGTCGTTCGCCATCGGCGTTGCCGAGCCCTGGATGAACGGCATCGGCGGCGTTGGTGCGATGCTCGTCTATGAGGCAAAGACCGGGAAGGTCCGCGCGTTCGACGGTGGCGGCCGCAGCCCGAAAGGGCTCAAGCCCTCGGATTACAAGCTGAGCGAGGGATTCGACGTCGGCAACCTGTTCGGCTGGCCGATGGTCGAAGGCAACATCAACACGACGGGCGCCAAGTCGCTGATCGCGCCGACGCATCCCGCATTGCTGGCGCTCGCGCATAAGGAATATGGCACCAAGCGCTGGCGCGATCTCGTCATGCCGGCAGTGAAATTGGCCGAGAAGGGCTTGCCCGTCGATTGGCATACGTCGCTGGTGATCGCAGCGGGAATGAAGGATCTGCTGCAGGATCCGGGCGCACGTGCGCGTTTTCTGCCGACCGGCATGCCGCCCTATGTGCCAGCCGCCATGGATCCGCGCCCGATGCTGCATCTGCCCTGCGAGTCCTTCGCACGGACGCTGAAGGCGATCGCGGATGACGGTGCCGATGTGCTCTATAAGGGCGCGCTCGCAAAGGGCATCGCGGAAGACGTGCAGGCGCTCGGCGGCTACCTGACCGCTGATGATCTCGCATCGGTGGCGCCGGTCGAGCGCGAACCGCTGGTATTCTCGTATCTCGATCGCACCATGCACGTGCTGCCGGAACTCAACGGCGGCCCGACGCTCGCGATGGCGTTCGCCGATCTCGCCAAGCGCCGCAAGAAGCCGGAATCGAAGCCCAATGCAAAGACGTTCCTCGCGTATGCGGCGGCGATGCAGTCGGCGTGGAAGTACCGATTCAAGCACATGGGTGACGCGGGCGAGAAGACGGCGCCGACATGCACGACCCATATCTCGGTGATCGACCGCCACGGCAACATGGTGTCGTTGACGCAGACGCTGCTGTCGCTGTTCGGCTCGAAGGTGGTGCTGCCGAAGTCAGGCATCCTGATGAACAACGGCATCAACTGGTTCGATCCGGCGCCGGGTGGCCCCAACTCGATCGCGCCGGATGCGCGTGCGCTCGCCAACTACGTGCCGGCCATCATGACAGGCGGCGGCTCGGCGGTTGCGATCGGCGGCTGCGGTGGCCGGCGCATTCTACCGGCTGTGTTCCAGCTCCTCGCGATGCAGGCGGATTTCGGCTTCGATCTGGAGACGGCGTTCCACGAGCCGCGCCTGGACATCTCCAACGTGTCGCCGATCATCATCGACCGGCGGATGCCGCAGAAGGTGATCGACGCGCTGACGGCCGAGCACAAGGCGGTGATTGGCGAACCGGTCGAGTTCCCGAGCAACTTCACGATCGCTGGAGCCGTGCGGCGTGAGCGTGGCCGCAACGAGGGCGCGACCGAGCCGTATCACGTATGGAGTGAGGCGGTCGCCGAGGACGAGGTGTAAGGCGCAGCGCGGCGGTGCGGATCAGTCCGCGCCGCCGCACGTGCATTTGTGCGGCTCGCGGTCGCGGATCCAATCGCGCAGTGTCGCGATGTCGTCGTCGGACAGCAAGCGGCGTGCCGCCGGAATGAGAAACGCGTTCTCCCATAGGATGTGCCGCCGCATCGGCACGAAATGGGCGCGCAGCAGATAGCCGACCATCTCGGGATTGCGTGGCGGGCCGCCGCGCGCCAGATCGTGCAGCGTATCGACGATTTCCTGGTCCAGGCCGGCATCGCTCGCGTGCTCGGCGGCAAGCTGGTTGAGGCCGGCTGTGAGGTCAGGATCGTCGGGGCCGTAGCGATGCAGGATCGGGAAGAGGGCCTCTTCCTCGAATGCGACGTGATTGGCCCAGCCGCGCTCGATCGCTGCAAATGCGAGATGCGCGAGCTGCGGCGTTGCGTTCTCCGGCAGTCCATCGGCGATGTGCTCGAGCAGATCGCAGAGGTCGAGCCGCAGCGCATTGTCTTCGTCGAGAAGCGCGATCGGATCGACCAGCCAGCAGTTCGGCGATGGCGTATGTGATGTTAACGGGTCGCTCAAGGCGTTTGTCTTCCCGCGAGGCGCTTCCTTCCAGAGGAAACTCTCAGGCTACCGGGGCGCACGCGCCTTGATCCGCGTCAATTCGCCATTGACCGGGCTGCCGAGCTGAGCGGCCGTGCGGGCTAGGCGTATCCTGGCTACGCTGCCAGTATTGGTTGATGAACGCCGTCTGGAAGGATGGAGCTGCCATGGATGAGCATGACGCATTCGGCGATGCCCACGCTCAGCCGCCCGACTTCTCGTCGCGGAGGCGCTGCCAATAGGCGAGGCGCTTTC
>CAZKZT010000193.1:3138-7357 GCA_964557265.1 uncultured Hyphomicrobium sp. | reverse complement strand
CGGCGACACGTCCTCGATCTGCGTCTGGACCATCCAGACATGACCGAACGGATCCTCGACCTGCCCGGTGCGGAAGCCATAGAACTCGTCCTGCACGGGCCGTTTCAGCACGGCCCCGGCGGCAACCGCGCGCGCAACCACCGCGTCGGCATCCTCGACACTCAGACACATCGTGACCGTCGTGGCACCCAGCGCCTTGGGGCCGACGATGCCCATCTCCGGAAACTCGTCCGACAGCATCACGCAGGTATCGCCGAATTCGAGTTCCGCGTGGCCGATACGATCGCCCATGGTCAGGCGGTAGCGCTCTTTCGCACCGAAGGCTGCGGCATAGAACGCGATCGCCGCCCGTGCATCACCGACGCGCAGATAAGCCACCGCATCCGTGTAGCCCTTGGGGGCATTGTACTTGACCTTCGCCATACGCTCATCTCCTGCGCCGGGCGATCGACTCAATCGTCGTCGTCCGCGGCGTCCTGATCCTCGAGGAAGTCGTTCCAGTCCTCGCGCTTTTCTTCCATGATATCGGTGATGACGTCGAACAGGTTTTCATCGATACCCTCGAGCTGATCGAGGACGCCGGTCATCTCCCAGATCGTATAGAGTTCGACCGAGGTCTTGAGGTTGACCTCCCAGGCCGTTTCCGTGGTGTTGAGCGTGGCCATCGGGATGGCCTTGCGCAGCAGCTTCAGCGGCGCGTTGACCTTGGAAATGTTGGGTCCCCAGTCGGCAAAATGCTGGGGGTTGATCATGTCGGGGGCGAGTTGATTGCCGGTCGAAATCAGCTTCAGCATGACGCGGCTGAACGGGCGCAGAACATCCTTCGCCGACTGCATCTGGTGCTTGATCGCAACCTCGCGCATCAGCATCACAAGACCACCCGGCGAATTGCGGAACGGACAGCGCGCGGCGCAGGTATAGCATTGCGCGCAGGACCAGATCTTCTCCTGCATCGCGTCGTAGATGCCTTCGAGATTTTCTGTCCACAGGAGCTGAACAATCTCGCGCGGTGAGAAGTCGTAGTAGTGAGCGGCAGGGCATGTCGCGGTGCAGATACCGCAGTTCAGGCAGCCGTGCAGTTCATGATCGAACCGCATGTCCTCCTGGAGGTCGCGGAAAATCGCCTCGAGCTTGGCGCGCGGCACCGGCGGCGTATCCGAGATCGGATCACCGATGAAGTCCTGCACGCGCGTTGTTGCGCTCTCGGACATGGCTTGCGCCTCAGTAACTCAGCACCCGGGTATCTTCGCCCTCCATGACCTCTTCGATCAGGTAGGCACCGCCGACGATCCCCGCGCACTCGGGGATGAGGTCGTCCTGCTTCATGTCGAACAGGTCGAGGTTTGGCGAACAGCAGAAGAATTTCACGCCGGCTTCATGGGCGTCCTTGATGAAGTCGTAGACGGACTTCGGACTGCCGGGCTTCACGACCAGGGTCTCGGCGACCCCCTTCTTCATGAGGCGTCCGGCGGTCGCGGTGCAGATCACTTCAACCTCGTAGTCCATCGCTGCCGCGACCGAGGCCTGGAAGATCGGCGCCCCCAATTCCTCGCCGTTGCGAGGATCGGTGTTCGCCATGATGATCACGAGCTTCTTGGCCATGCCATTCCTCCGCGCCCGTTTTCACCACCAGGGGTGATTGCTGCTTGGCCGTGCGGTGCATGACAGACCGGCGATGCGGACCGTCGCTTCCTTGTCGGCGCAGTCTGGAATCCTTATACAGTGGCCCCCACAAAGCGGCAACCGAACATTCGCATCTGCGAATATTAGGCGTCGCGCGGACCCTTGCGTCACGACGCGCGCCGGCGGGGAGGAATGCCGTAATGCAGACAGAGGCCGCCGACCGGGCCCCGGCGCCACAGGTGCGGGGACGCATTCTGCTGGCCGTCCTCTGGATGTGCGGCGCGATCATTTCATTCACCGCCATGGCAGTTGCCGGACGCGAAGCCGCGCGCAACATCGACGCCCTGCAGATTACGGTGTGGCGGACGTTCATCGGCTTGAGCATCCTGCTGGTGATCATCAAGCTACAGGCCATCCCGATCCGCAGCCTCACCTCGAAGCGACTGGATCTCCAGGTCGTCCGCAACCTCATCCATTTCACCGCGCAGTTCTGCTGGCTCCTCGCATTGACGCGCATGACGCTCGCTGAATTGACCACGCTGGAGTTCACGGCACCGCTGTGGGTGGCGCTGCTGGCACCGTTGCTCCTGGGTGAGCGATTGACCGCCGTGCGGCTCGGCGCAGTGGTGCTGGGCTTCATCGGCGTTCTCGTCGTCGTGCGGCCCGGGATGATTTCGCTCAGCGCCGGTACACCGTTCGCGCTGACGGCTGCGCTCGGCTATGCGCTGTCGATGATCACGGTCAAACGGCTGCTGCGGGGAGACAGTGCGTTCACGATCCTGTTCTGGATGCAGGCGTTGCAGGTCCTCATCGGCCTCACCATTGTGTTCGCGCTCAAGCTTGCGGGCTACGGCCCAGGGCTGATTATTCCTGACGCTGTCACCTTCGGATGGATCGCGATCGTCGGCGTACTCGGGCTTACCGCGCACTATTCTCTCGCGAAGTCCTTCACGTTCGCCGACGCCGTGATTGTTGCACCGTTTGATTTTCTCCGGCTGCCGCTCGTTGCGCTTGTCGGCATGGCGGTCTATGCGGAAGCGCTCGACTTCTGGGTGCTCGGCGGCGGTATCATCGTGGTGATCGCCAATCTGTTGAACATCCTCGGCGAGCGCCAGCGCGCAGCCGGACGTTGACGGACAGGCCCCGATCCCCATGGACACCGAAGTATCGACCCCGCACCGGTCCGGCCAGGCCGCCCTGATGGCCGCGCTATGGATGGCGGGCACGCTCGCCATGATTTCGCTGCTCGCAGTGGCGGGACGCGAGACGATGCGCACGCTCCCGACCATGGACTTGATCTTCTATCGGAGCTGGATGTCGCTGCCGATTGTGGTCCTCATCGCACTCGTGGCGGGCCATAATCTGCGCAGCCTGGTCGCGACCCGCAAGCCAGGGTTACACGCCTGGCGCAACGCCGCGCACTTCGCCGGTCAGTTCACCTGGTTGTGGGCGATTACACAGATCCCACTCGCCGAGGTCTTCGCGCTCGAATTCACGACGCCGCTGTGGGTCGCGCTGTTCGCCCCGTTCATTCTGCGCGAGCGCATGACACTGCCGCGCTTCGCCGCGGTGGTACTCGGGTTCATCGGAGCCCTGATCGTGATCCGTCCCGCAGGCGTGGCGATCGGCTGGGGCACCGCCTCGGCGCTCGCGTGCGCGGTCGGCTACGCGTTCTCCTATATCGCGATGAAGCAACTCACCCGCACGGAACGGCCGCTCACCATCCTGTTCTGGCTCTGCGTCTTCCAGGGCATCTACGCGACCGTGCTGACATTCGGGCAGCTCACCTGGCCCGCTCCGGCCACGTGGGGTTGGCTCGCGGTCGTGTCACTGAGCGGGCTTGCCGCCCACTATTGCATCGCGCGCGCCTTCGCGCTCGCCGACGCGACGATCGTGACGCCGATGGACTACCTGCGGGTGCCGCTGATCGCCGTGGTCGGATGGCTCGTGTACCTGGAACCGCTCGACCCGTTCGTGCTCATCGGTGGCGCGGTGATCGCGGCCGCCAACATCGTCAATCTGCTGGCCGAGCGTCGCGCCAAGCCGGGCTGACCCCAGCGATCCGGCATTCCGCCGGACGCCGCGAGGGTGTTATAAACGTGCAAACGTCCGCCCTCGGAGCCTGCCCCATGTTCACGACCTTCTTCCACGAGCTCAAAGCTGCCAAAGTCCCGGTGACGCTCAAGGAATATCTGACGCTGATGGAGGCTCTGCAGGCCGACCTCGCCGACAAACGGGTCGAATACTTCTATTACCTGTCCCGCGCCACGCTGGTGAAGGACGAGCGCCACCTCGACAAGTTCGATCAGGTGTTCGGGCACGTGTTCAAGGGCCTCGAGCTGATGAGCGACGCGACCGAGGCGACGATCCCCGAGGAATGGCTGAAAGCCATCACCAGCCTCTACCTCTCCGAGGAGGAGAAGAAAAAGATCGAGGCGCTCGGCGACTGGGACAAGATCATGGAGGAGCTGAAGAAGCGCCTCGCCGAGCAGAAGGGCCGCCATCAGGGCGGCAGCAAATGGATCGGCACCGGCGGCACCTCACCCTACGGCGCGGAAGGCTACAACCCCGCCGGCGTGCGCATCGGCCAGAAGGA
>CAZKZT010000193.1:0-3128 GCA_964557265.1 uncultured Hyphomicrobium sp. | reverse complement strand
GATCTCGACGACAAGGTCGAAATCGGCACCCGCAATATCAAAGTCGCACTCAGGCGCCTCAGAAAATTCGCGCGCGAAGGCGCGGCCGACGAACTCGACCTCGACGGCACCATCAAGGGCACCGCGCGCAAAGGCTTCCTCGACATCCAAATGCGCCCCGAACGGCGCAACGCGATCAAGGTGTTGATGTTCTTCGATATCGGCGGCTCGATGGACTACCACGTCAAGCTCGCCGAAGAGCTGTTCTCGGCCGCGCGCGCCGAGATGAAGCATATGGAGCACTTCTACTTCCACAATTGCCTCTACGAGTTCCTGTGGAAGGACAACAAGCGGCGCTGGACGGAACGAACGCCGACTTTCGACGTTCTGCACAAATTCCCGTCTGACTACAAAGTCGTCTTCGTGGGTGATGCCTCGATGAGTCCGTACGAAATCAGCGTGCCCGGCGGCTCCGTCGAGCACATGAACGAGGAGCCGGGCGCGGCCTGGATCAAGCGCGTGACGGACATCTACGAGCACGCCGTCTGGCTCAACCCGGTACCCGAGCAACATTGGAGCTGGACGCCGTCGATCAAGTTGATGAGCGACCTGATGGACGGGCGGATGTACCCGTTGACGCTCGACGGCCTCGACAAAGCGATGAAAGCGTTGATGCGTTGAGGGTGCTTGTCGGCCGCTACTGACCTCTCCACATTGAGCCATCTGTTGACGATTCAGTGGGGCAGATCGTGGACTTGAAAGGGCTCGTTCGCCGATGGACTATCTGCTGACACTCGCTGCGGATCCGGCGGCGTGGGCCGCTCTCGTCACGCTCATCGTGATGGAAGTCGTCCTCGGCATAGACAATCTCATCTTCATCGCGATCCTGACCAACAAACTGCCGGAGCAGCACCGCGTCAAGGCGCGGCGCATCGGCATCAGCGGCGCGCTGATCCTGCGGCTGCTGCTGCTTGGCACCATCGCCATCATCGTCACGTTGACCGTGCCGCTCTTCTCGGTTTTCGGCAAAGGCTTCTCCTGGCGGGACTTGATCCTGATCGCGGGCGGCCTGTTCCTCGTCTGGAAGGCGACCAGGGAAATCCACCACCGCGTCGATCCGACGCCAAACCCCGATGCCTACGGCGGCAATGTCGCAGCCATGACCTTCGGCGGCGCCGTGCTCCAGATCCTGCTGCTCGATCTCGTGTTCTCGATCGACAGCATCATCACGGCAGTCGGCATGACCGAGCATGTGCCGATCATGGTCGTCGCGGTGATCGTCGCGGTCATGACAATGCTCGTTGCCGCGACACCGCTGGCGGATTTCATCGGCAGAAACCCCACGATCGTCATGCTGGCGCTCGGTTTTCTGCTCATGATCGGCACGATTCTGATCGCCGAAGGTTTCGGTGCACACGTGCCCAAGGGTTACGTCTACGCGGCGATGGCGTTCTCGGCGTTGATCGAGGGGCTGAACATGCTCGACCGGCGCGCCCGCAAGCGCCGGATCGACGCCGGTATCGACGATAAATCAGCCCATTGAGCAGAACTGTCGGCGTGTCCGCGCGCGCCGGCTGATCTCACAATCGAACGTATCGCTCAGTCTTGCTTGAGGGCCAGCGCCTGCATACCGGCGATCGCGATGTCGTGCTCCGCCTCGAGCTTCAACGCGGTTTCGTAGTCGGCCTTGGCCTTGTCGATGTTGCCCATCCGGCGATGGACATCACCGCGGAACGCGACGATGTCGGCGCTCTGCCCTTTGTCGAGCGATACCGCCGTGTCGTAGTCGGCGAGCGCCTGATCAAACTTGCCGAGTGCCTTGTGGGCTTCGCCCCTATACGCATGGGCCGACGGATAGTCGGGGTTCAACACGATCGCCTGCTCGAAATCAGCGAGCGCCAGCGTCGGGTTGTTGTCGTCGAGATAGACGATGCCCCGATTGAGCAGCGCTTCGGCGCGCAGTTCCTCGCGGAGTGTCGTATCGTTGATGATGCGCGAGCAGATCGCCGTCCGCTCTTCGTTGATGATCTCGTCATCCTGGCAATCGCCGAGCACTTCAACAATATCGTCGGAAGAGGCGCGTGCCCCGCCGGACAACACGGCCGAACCTGCCAGCAGCGCGCACAATGCGCCTGCCGCAACCGCCAACCCCAGGCGCCGCATGCCGCTCGTCCCCCTTCTATTGCCTCGCGCCCGGGACGCCGCACCGCACGGTTTATCCACAGCGCCGCAGCGACCGCCAAATCACTGCGCAGACTTTCAACGTCTAGGCTTGCACCAAGCTGCCGACAAGCGTGGTGCGGCCCCTCGAAGGCGTTGCTCGCGGAAGTGTGACATGGAAAAATCAGCCTTCAATCTCACGGCCCTCGCAACCTTGCGCAATTGCCCGCCGAACCGGCCACGCAGTGGAAAACGTGCGTCCGTTGCGAGCGTTCCGTCGTTGCGCGCAAGCATGAACTCGGCTCACTTCGATTCAATTTATCCACAGTGTTGCAGCCGCCACATTCCCGAACATCCAACGATCCGCCATGGTCGGCGCATTGCGGGGGAACAAGCATGGCGGAGCCGGACGACGACGTCCGCGTGGACATCGATCTCGGCGAGGCCGAACGCGAGGCGGATCGCATCCGCACGTGGCTGATCGCGTTGCGACGCCGGCATGATCTCAAGCGCTTCGAGTACACGCGCCACGTTCGAGTCGTGCCGGCAGGGCCGACCTACAGCCATCCGATCCTCACCCTCGGCACCCGCTTCACCGAAACGGAGGACAACCTCCTTTCGACCTATCTGCACGAGCAGATGCATTGGTATCTGTGGCTGCTCGGCGGGCCGGACCACGATCCCGTTACGCCGATCTTCGACGAACTGGTGCGGCGCTACCCGCAGGCACCGATCTGGCTGCCCGAAGGCGCGCGCAGCTACGAGCAAACCTACGTCCATCTCGTGGTCTGCTGGCTGGAGATCGAGGCAACCGCCGAATTGATCGGGCGGGCGCGGGCGAACCGCATGGCGGACACGACCTGGGGCTACCGCTGGATCTACCGCACCGTGGTCGCGGATCGCGATCCGCTGTGCGAGCTTTTCACCGCCAATGGCATCTATCCGATGATGCCGGCGCCGGAGTTGATTGCGCTCGAAGCCGCGCGGCG
>CAZKZT010000192.1:0-7410 GCA_964557265.1 uncultured Hyphomicrobium sp. | reverse complement strand
TCGATCATCTCATCCAGCGCGGGGCCACCCTGCATCATCTCGTCGAGGCGGTGCATGGTGAGGCCGATGCGGTGATCGGTGACGCGGCCTTGCGGGAAATTGTAGGTGCGGATGCGCTGCGAGCGATCGCCGGAGCCGACCTGATCCTTGCGGGCGGCGGCGCGTGCGTCGTCAGATTGCTGACGCTGCATCTCGAAGAGGCGCGAGCGCATGACCTGCATCGCGAGGCGGCGGTTCTGGTGCTGCGACTTCTCGGCCGAGACGACGATGATGCCGGTCGGGATGTGCACGATGCGCACCGCCGATTCCGTCTTGTTGACGTGCTGGCCGCCCGCACCGCCGGCCCGCATGGTATCGATACGCAGATCCTCGGGTTTGATCTGGAGATCGACATCCTCGGGTTCCGGGAGCACGGCGACGGTGGCCGCGGACGTGTGGATGCGTCCGCTGGCCTCGGTGGCCGGAACGCGCTGGACACGATGGACGCCGGACTCGAACTTCAGGCGCGCGAACACGCCCTTGCCCGAGATCGATGCAACGATTTCCTTGTAGCCGCCGAGGTCGTTCTCCGACACGGAGATCACATCGACCTTCCAGCCGTGTTGTTCGGCATAGCGCGTATACATGCGGTAGAGGTCGGCGGCGAAAAGTGCCGCCTCGTCGCCCCCCGTGCCGGCACGCACTTCGAGGATGATGTCGGCCGAGTCGGCTGCGTCCTTGGGCAGCAACTGGATCTTGAGGTCCTGCTCCAGCGTGGCGATGCGCTCGGTGACTGCGCGGTGCTCTTCCTCGGCGAGGGCAGTCATTTCCCGGTCACCGGCGCTTGCCTTGATCATCGCTTCGAGCTCGACGCTCTCGGCATCCGCACGCCGCAACGCGTCGATCGCGGCGACGACGGGGTCGAGTTCGGCAAATTCCTTCGAGTACTTGGCGAAGTCGGCGGCACTCGGCCCCGCGTTGAGCGCGGCCTGGAGGACATGCCAGCGTTCGACCAGTCGGTCGAGCTTCTGCTGCGGGATGGACGACATCGTTCTTGTGCTTCAGCAATCCTGGGGCATCGGGGGGCGCACGCTGCATACAAAGGCGTGCGCCGGCGCCATTCGGCACCCGCCATAGCACACCGGCGCGTTGCGCGTACCCACTCCCGGCGAAAATAGCGCGATCAGCGCACGCCGGCCTGGACCTGCAGTTTGTCCGCCTTTCGCGTGCTCGGGTCGGCAACCTCGATCCATCGCAGCCCGTCGTGACGCGGTGCGAGCCGCACGGCGAGGGCGTCGAGGCCGGTCAGCATCGACTGGGAGACCGGTGCGGGGAGCACGTCGATCGCGGCCCGGAGCGCGCGGGGCTGAGCCTGGACGGCCCAGACTGCGGCGGCCACGGCAACCATGGGGCCCGCGACGGCCAGTAACACGCGGCCCGGGCCATGAGAAAGCGAAGGCCGGCGCCAGGGCTTGCGTGGTTTGCTGGTTTTCGTGGGCGGTTCGGTTCTCGGCGCGGCGCGCGACACGGCCCGCTCCTGGGGGCGTGGCTGCTGCTGCGGCTGACGCCGCTCCGGCTGTCTGGTTGCCGTGGGCGGCTGGGGATGGTGCGGGTGGGCCGCATGCGTCGCAGGGCGTGCTGGCGGCGCGGCGGGATGGCCACCGGTGCGGTGAAGCGTACCGGGGCCGCGCACGGGCGGGGCGCCGAACTGCGTGGTGCTGGCCTGCTCGAGAATGCGGTGCAGGATCGGATGGGGATCGACATGGTGGAGGGCGCAGAGACCGCCGACGACGCGCTGGGTCTCCTCCCAGTGTGGCAGTGCGCGCAACCGGCCCTGCTCGAGCGTTGCGATCACGTCGACGGTGGTCGACAGCCTCAGCGCCAGCTCGCCGGGTGTCATCGGCAGCGCGAGACGCATGTCGCGGAGGAGGAAGCCGAGGTGCTCGTCGTGCCCCGACGTGCGCTCCGCGACGGATGTGATCCGGACAGGGGCGGCGCGGGACGGTGCAGCTCGAGCCTGAGACCTGGCAGTCTGAGACCTGGCGGGATCAGCCTTTGCGAACAACGAACGCACGATACTCACTTCCGATACGCTGACACGTGTCCCTTGCCGCTCGACGCGTCGCACAGACGCGCACCAAGCGAAGTGACAGGGACGTTACGCAGTACAAAGCAAAACACACGCGGCGCTTTCGTGGCACCGCTCACTGTCATCCCCATGACAGTGCAACCCACCTACGAGATGTATTGTGGGGCTCTCAGCGTCTGCTTGTCAAAGGTTTGTCGCGCGCTGAGTACAACTCGAGCGCGACGCGGCGGAGAGCGATTGTGCGCACGTAGCGCGACGCCTTTGTGCCGTCTGTAATTTCGCGGACTCAGCCGCCGGTGAGCAGCTTGTCGACTTCGGCGACGAGATCTTTGAGATGGAAAGGCTTGGACAGCACGCGCGCATCTTTTGGCGCCGGCTTGTCGCTGTTGAGCGTCACCGCGGCGAAGCCGGTGATGAACATGATCTTGAGTTCGGGATCGATCTCGCTCGCCCGCCGGGCGAGTTCGATGCCGTCCATGCGCGGCATGACGATGTCGGTCAGCAGCAACGAGAACGGCTCTTCCTTGATCCGGTCGTAGGCTTCCGCACCGTTGGCGAAGGCGATGACGTCATAGCCAGCCTTGACCAGCGCCCTGGCAAGGAAGCCCCGCATCGAATCGTCGTCTTCCGCGAGCAGAATGCGCTGCGCGGAAAGTGCCGATACTTTAGCCGTCATGACCTAGCGCCCCCAATCCGCCCCCGTCCCGGTCTCCCTCTTGATTCCGAAGCTTGCCCGACCTTGATGCTGGTGCCTTGAGCGAACTTCGGAATCAAGAGGGACACTAGAATTACATGTCTCACCAGTGTGATTCAGATCGAGAAATTCGCTCCTTAGCGAGCCCCGGGAGTTGGCGAACTTCTCGATCTGAATCACACAGGCAGCGTGCCGGGACTATGCACCGACCAAGCTCGTGACGTCGGAATCTGACGCCAATTTGGTAAACTGAAGATGAACACACATGAATTCGTCTTTGCGCTTCGACTGAATTGTGGATCGATCTTGTTCGCATCATGCGCCCGTCGAGCTGACATGGCGTGCGCCGGCATGACATCGCGGCGACAACGCGACGCGCTTAGAATGCTTAGAAAATGAGGTGTTTTGTGAACTTCCCACCATCTCCACCATATTATTCTCCAACCGGCACGCTTATGATGGACAGCGATGATGCCACTTGGCAATGTCGTTGACGTGTCGTCGAGCGCGCGCCGTGCTCCTGCCGGAAACGGCAGTGAAAGAGTACAAGAAGGCGGCTTAGAAGACGGACTGAGCATGTGACCGGGCCCCACGAGGGCTCAAGGCGACGCGACCCGAAGAGACGCGACCCAAGAATATGGCAACGAACGAGATCCTGGAAACCGAACGCGCCGCCATCGAGCAGCATCTGTCGCCGCCCTATTCGTTGGCGGTGCCGCGGACGCAGACGGTGCCGTTCGTGTTCTGCTCACCTCATTCCGGCCGCGTCTACCACGACAGCTTTCTCGCTTCCTCCCGCCTCAGCGCGAACGCGCTGCGCAAGTCGGAGGACGCCTACGTCGATGATCTCTTTCAGGGCGTCGCCGGGCTTGGCGCTCCCCTGATCTCGGCACGCTTCCCGCGCGCCTATGTCGACGTCAACCGCGAGCCCTATGAGCTCGATCCCGAACTCTTCGACGAGCCGCTGCCGTCGTTTGCGAACAGCCGGTCCATTCGCGTGGCAGGAGGCCTCGGAACGATCGCGCGGGTGGTGTCGGACAGCGAGGAAATCTATCGCAAGCGGTTGCCGCTTGCGGTGGCGCTCGAGCGCATCGAGCGGCTGTACAAGCCCTTCCATGGCGCGCTCGCCTCGATGATCGACGCGACGGCCCGGCAGTTCGGCGCCGCGATGCTGATCGACTGCCACTCGATGCCGTCATCATCGACGGGCTACGTCGGCCCGCAGCGGCCGGACTTCGTGCTCGGCGATCGCTTCGGTGCCTCGTGCGACGGTCGTCTGACGCGCTTCCTGCGCGAGGAACTGACCGCGCTCGGCTACACGGTGCATCTCAATAGGCCCTACGCCGGCGGCTACATCACCGAGTATTACGGGCGGCCCCAGCGCGGTCTGCATGCGCTGCAGATCGAGATCAACCGCGCGCTCTATCTCAACGAGCGGACGTTCGAGAAGAAGCCGGGCTTCGTCGTCGTCGAGCGCCATCTGCGCCTTGTCGTGGCGCGGCTGTTCAATGAGCTGCCCGGCATGCTCAGCGGCCGCGAGGCGGCAGAGTAGGGATTTACGGTAGCGTTCGAAGAGCGCGCCGGTAGAACGCCAACCGGCGGGGCAACGCCGCGGCGCCGGTAGGCGTCACGCCAAAGGCGTGCTTCCAGCACGACGCCGTCGGCGACCGCGGAAATCTACAAAGGCAATACGCTCGAGTGTTTCACCTGCCCCAGCGCGAAGCTCGACTCGATGTTCGCGATGCCGGGGATGCGGGTGAGCGTGTCCTTCACGAAACGCTCGTAGTCGGCGAGGTCACGGGCGACGACGCGCAGCAGATAGTCGCGTGGACCGGTCATCAGATAGCACTCCAGCACCTCGGGACAGCGGCGGATCGCATCCTCGAAATGCTGCAGCTTGTCCTCCTGCTGGCGGTCGAGCTTGATCGACACGAATACGCTGACCGGCAGGCCGATTTTCTTCTGGTCGAGGAGAGCGGCGTAGCGGTTGATGATCCCGGCGTCTTCGAGGATGCGCAGGCGGCGTGAGCAGGGGCTCGCGGTGAGCCCGACCTTTTCGGCCAGTTCGGCGACGGTCAGCCGGCCGTTCTCCTGCAGCGCCGCCAGAAGACGGCGGTCAATGCGATCCAGCACGATATTGGTCGAATCCGTCATTCAATCTCGCATTCGTGGTGATTGCGGCCAATTGAGGTTCGCCAGATAGCACACTTTGCAAGCACCCACCACGCGACCTCGCCTATTCTCGGTTAATCGCCGATCCCGACCACCGAGGCCGCTATGCAGGATACCCAGACGCCCGACCGTGCCGCTACGCTCGCCATGTTGCGGGAGCTGGAGCGCAAGGTGCTGTGGCTCTCGACCTACACGATCCACCATGCCAACCACGAGGTCGAGCGGACAGACGGGCTCAAGGTCGGCGGTCATCAGGCCTCGTCGGCCTCGCTTTCAACGCTGATGACGGCTCTCTATTTTCACATCCTGCGGCCCGAGGACCGGGTTGCGGTGAAGCCGCATGCGAGCCCGATCTTCAACGCGATCCAGTACCTCCTCGGCAATCAGGAGCTGGACAAGCTGAAGAACTTCCGCGCCTTCGGCGGCGCGCAGTCTTATCCGTCGCGGACCAAAGACAAGTCCGACGTCGATTTCTCGACCGGCTCGGTTGGCCTCGGTGTCGCCGCGACCGGCTTCGCGAGCCTGATCCAGGACTACGTCCATGCCAAGGGCTGGAGCCGCGACTGGCCGAAGGGCCGCATGGTCGCGCTGATGGGTGATGCCGAGATCGACGAGGGCAACATCCACGAGGCGCTGCTCGAATACTGGAAGCACGGTCTCAACAATTGCTGGTGGGTTGTCGACTACAACCGCCAGAGCCTCGACTCGGTCGTCTCCGACAAGCTGTTCATGAAGGTCGCGGGGCTGTTCGCGAACCTTGGCTGGGAAGTGATCCTGATCAAGTACGGCAAGCTGCAGGAGGCCGCGTTCGCGGAGCCCGGCGGCGCGCGCCTGCGCGACTGGATCGCGGATTGCCCGAACCAGCTCTACTCGGCGCTGGTGTTCGAGGGTGCCAAGGGGTGGCGGCGTCAGCTGGAGGCGGATTTCGCGGGCCACGATGACACGCTGGAAATCATTCGCCGCCGGGACGATGCGGCGTTGGCGCGCCTGATGACCAATCTCGGCGGCCACTGCATGGAGAGCATCCTCGAGGCGTTCGGTTCGGCGCCCGCGGACAAGCCGTGCTGTTTCATTGCTTACACGATCAAGGGCTTCGGGCTGCCGCTGCAGGGCCACAAGGACAACCACGCGGGTCTGATGAACAAGACCCAGCTCGCCGAGTTCCAGGCGACGCAGGGTATCCAGAAGGGCGAGGAGTGGGAGCCGTTTGCAGGGCTCACGCTGTCGCATCAGGACATCGCGCATTTCCTCGCGCGTGTTCCCTTCAATGCGAAAGGCAGGCGGCGGCTGAGCGCGCCGACGATCCCGCTGCCGGAGATGGCGCCGATTGTCACGACCGGCTCGGCGTCGACGCAGGCCGGCTTCGGCCGCATCCTGGATGAAATTGCCAAGCGCGGCGGCCCGCTTGCCGACCGCATCGTCACCACGTCGCCCGACGTCACCGTCTCGACCAATCTCGGGCCGTGGGTGAACCGGCGTGGACTGTTCTCGATGGAGAGCCGCGAGGACGTGTTCAAGACGCGCGGCCTGATGAGCCCGCAGAAGTGGGAGATGTCACCGCAAGGCCAGCACATCGAGCTCGGCATTGCCGAGATGAACCTGTTCCTGGCGCTCGCCGCGGCAGGGCTCAGCCACAGTCATTTCGGCGAGCGCCTGATCCCGATCGGGACGCTCTACGATCCGTTCATCTGCCGTGGCCTCGATGCGCTGAACTACGCCTGCTACCAGGATGCGCGATTCATCATCGTCGCGACGCCGTCGGGCCTGACGCTGGCGCCGGAGGGCGGCGCGCACCAGTCGATCGGTACGCCGCTGATCGGCCTGTCGCAGCCGGGGCTGGCCTCGTTCGAGCCGGCGTACGTCGATGAGCTGGCCGCGATCATGGGCTGGTCGTTCGACTATATGCAGCGCGAGGACGATGGCGGCTCTGTCTATTTGCGCCTGTCGACACGGCCGCTCGACCAGATCCAGCGCACCATCACGCCGGACCTGCAAGGCGACATCATCGAAGGCGGCTACTGGCTGCGCAAGCCGGATGCCTCAACCTCGCTGGCGGTCGTCTACATGGGCGCGGTGGCGCCGGAAGCGATCGAAGCCGCGGGCCTCATGAGCGAGGATCGGCGCGGCGTCGGCGTGCTCGCCGTAACGTCTGCCGATCGTCTGGCAGCGGGTTGGCACGGTGCCCAGCGCGCCCGTGAGCGCGGCAACTACGGCGCGCGCTCGCATGTCGAGCGCCTGCTGTCAGCGCTGCCGCGCGATGCCGGTATCATCACGGTGTGCGATGCCCATCCCGAGACGCTGTCGTGGATGGGTGCGGTCCAGGGCCATCGTGTGCGCGCTCTTGGCGTCGAGCACTTCGGTCAGTCGGGATCGATCGAGGAGCTTTATGCCCACTATGGGCTCGATGTCGAAGCGATCATGGCGGCGGCGGAAGGCTTGCTCGGGCGGCCGGTGCGCTATCGCTTTCGGGTCGCGT
>CAZKZT010000191.1:0-7425 GCA_964557265.1 uncultured Hyphomicrobium sp. | reverse complement strand
GGATCGACGGTGACGATCTCGCCGGATTTGATTGCCGTTGTGATGTCGATGTCGAAGCGGTCGATCAGCGGCAGCTCGGCGAAGGCGGCACCCTGCGCCATGATCGGATTGGCGAAGTTGAGGATCAGCGCCTTCGGCGTGCGCCCGCTCTGCACCATGTCACGCAGCATCCACGCGGACGCGACGCCGCCCTTGGCGATGTTGAGGATCAGGATCTTGCCGACATAGCTTTGGCCCGCAAGCTTGTGCTGGGGGCGCGAGACGATGCCCTTCTTGAGGTCGAGATCGTAGCGGGCCGAGAAATTGTCCGACGCGACGAGCGCTTCGCCGGTGACGGTGATGCCGGGGCCGGCGTGGCCCTTGTAGATGCGGGGGCTCATGATTTTGCTCCGACGATGCGGCCGGCAATGGCGCTCTCGACGCAGGCGTCCATGCTGTCGAGGATCGGCTCGTAGCCGTAGCCGCCGAGGATGTTGACGAGTTTCGCCGAGTTCGACATCAGCCGTTTCCAGCCGTTCGCCTCGCCGATGTCGCGCGCGTACATCTGGTAGAAGCAGACGCCGGAAAGTACGGTGCCGCCGGCATTCTCGATCGATGCGGTGAGGCCCATGCGATCAGCGGCGCTCTTGATGTCGGGTGAGGTCGCGACGAGCAGCGCGACGTCAGGGCTGATGCGGCGGCCATCGAGATGTCCGGCGAGCGTCTGCATTTCGAACAGCGACAACTGCGGCGCGGCGAACACGACGACGTCGAGCTTGTCGTCCTTGGGCCTGTAGCTGTCCATCAACCGGTCGATGTCGCCGCGGCCGAGCTTGGCCGCAGCGGGAACGGGGCCATCGAACACGGCGGCGAGATCCGGCGCTTCCGGCGTGATGCCGGTCATGTGGAACAGCGGCGTCGAGCCGAAGCTCGCGAGCGCGGCGCCGAACTGCTTGATCTCATCAGAGGTGACGGGGCCCGTGATGCCGCTCAGCACCGGCACTTCCCAGTATGATTTCATCGCGCGGCCAACGATCCCGCCGAGCGCGCCCCATTCAGCGAGGTCGCGCGGACGGGACGTCACCTCGAAGTGGGTGGTGCCGCGCCGGCAGCGGTCGAGGTGGTAGCCGTAGCGGGGCGTGACGCCGGTGAGCGCTGCGGCGAGCGCGGAGGGACCGCCTTCGAAGTTGGTGCGCGCGCCGAGCACGCTGTTGGCATAGATCGACGAGCCGGTATCGCCGAACGCGATGTGCTCGCCGAGTACCGGCGGGATCACCGACTGATAGTTGATGCAGGTGTTGGTCATCATGAAGCCGAGCGCTTCGAACGCGGCCGTGGCGCGGCGCTCGAGGTCGGCCATCTCCTCGGTCTGGCCGAGACGCTGGTAGGCATTGAAGTCGACCCCGCGCGGATCGGTGATCGCTGGCACGCGGACGCGGCGGTCCGCGAGCGGCAGCGCGGCAAGGCTTTCGAGATAGTCGACACCGGAAGGCCCGAGTGCTTCCGGGTCCGCCATCAGGTGAACCTGTGAGATCGCGACGCAATCCTCGGCATCGAAAAAGCGGCCGACTTTGACGATCTGCTCCATGGCGGCGCGGCGCGCAGGGCCTTCGGCGCCTGCAAGCATGGCCTGTTGGTGGTCATCGAGTTTCATTGCTTGTGTTTCGCTCCCTGGACTCTTTCCAGGGAGAATGCGGCTCGCCAGCCGAAACGACAAGCATCAGCGACAATGAACCCGGCATGGCGCCATGCAAAAGCAGAACGGCGGAGCGTCACCGCTCCGCCGTCCGGAATTCTTCTCTTGCGCCAGTGGGCTCGTCTTCGGCCGGCCGGCTTGGGATGCTCAGTGCACCGTCGCAATCTCGAGATCGTCACCCATGGCGTGGCTCATCGCGGCCTGGCGGGTGTCGGTGAGGGCGATCGGCGTGCCGTCAGCCCCGTGAAGCGCGTAGAGGGTCAGACCGCGGGGAAGATTGTCGACCGAAGGAAAACGCTCCTTCGCTTCCTCCGAGGTCATGGTGCGGATGTAGGCGACGACACCGTCACCGAGGCGAGCGAGTTCCTTGTCGCTCATGATCGGCGCGGTCATGGCTTTCGTCGCCCGGCGGCGGGTGCGAGTCTTGCTGCTTCCTTCCATGACGCGACTCCTTTCGCTTGAGGCAACATGCCTCTCAGAGCCGGTAGGCGGCAGGTGCCGCTTTTCCGGCCCGATCCATCCTCAGCCGAATGTTCCGACGATTCGGCTGAATGGTCTGTGACTAAAACGACTCAGGCGGGTGATTTCCGTCCAATCTCAATGCGGCGAATCAGCCGCTCAGGCTCGTGGCGCACGAGATCGATGGAGAGGAGACCATTTATTAGGTCTGCATTCCTAACTTCGATGCCGTCGGCGAGGACGAAGGTGCGCTGAAACTGGCGCGCTGCGATCCCTCTGTGGAGGTACTCGCGCGTCTTGTCGTCGTCTTGTTTGCCGCGCACCGTGAGCTGGTTGTCCTCCAGCGTGATGTCCAGCTGATCGCGGGTGAAACCAGCCACCGCGAGGGTGATCCTCAGCGTCTCGGCGGATCCATCACTCTTCGGAATGCGCTCGATATTATAAGGCGGGTACCCGTCGGCGCCGCCTTTGCCGACACGATCGATCAAGCGCTCGATCTCGTCGAAGCCGAGCAGCAGAGGGCTCGACAGCAGCGATATCCGTGACATGGCCGATCAGCCCTTTCCCAGAAAGCGACCTTGCGCACCTTTGCGACGGCCGGTCCCGGGTGGGCATCCGCTTGCCGCATGGGCCCCGTCGCCGGGCGCCCTGATGCTACGACCATTCATATGGTGTGAGGGCCTGGGACTTCAAGGCAACGCGAGTGTGGCAGAGCCGTCATATTGCCGAGCGAAAAAAGCCGCCAGACTGGTGTCTGTTCCGCCCAGGATCCTGGCGGAACCCTCGATCCTCAAAAAATCTCAGCTTAACCCGTTCGGCGGAGTGGTGATCTATGCGGCAAATTCTGATGGGCTCGGCCCTGGTGGTAGCAGCGATGGCGCTGGCGGTCCCGGCCGGGGCCCAGGCGCCCAAGCCGGCAGACCCGGCGTCGGAGATCGTGCTGACGCCCGAGGAGATCGCCGAACGGGAGGGGCGCAAGGCCTGCAAGGTGGCGATCTGCTCCGCCTTTCATGTGCGCAAGGCCGAAGGGCCGGACATCGCCTGCAGCGTGCTGAAGACCTGGCGCAAGGAACAGCTCCAGAAGATGATCGAGCGCGCCAAGGTGTCGTGGCCGTGGGGCAAGGTGAAGTGCGTCGCCGACATCAAGCTGAAGCGCGCGGATCTGATCAAGGCGATGGGTGACAAGAGCTACGTCGCCCAACTCGACAAGCATAAGGTGTCCTGCGAGGTCGAGCGGGAGAAGGAAGAGCCGTCCAAGATCACGTTCGAGTTCGCGCCGAAGGTGACGTTCGAAGGCGGGAAGGCGACCAAGGCATCGCTCAATTGGGGCACCATCGAAGCACCGACCCTGGTGAAGGGTGCGATGTGGACCGCGACCGCAACCGACAACACCTTCAATGTCCTCCAGTCGACGCTGGTCGAGGACATCAACGATTTCATCGGCCCGAAGTGCGACGAGGTGAAGGAAGAGTGGGAGAAGAAGTAGGAAGGGCCGCGGCAAACGCAAACGGTGGCGATTCGCGCCGCCCCTCATCCTAACCTTCTCCCCGTGAAGGACGGGGAGAAGGGATTTTGGCGCGTGCGCTACGACGTCGAGATTCCATGTAGCGCTCGAAGAGCGCGAGGTGAAAGCGGTAGCCGGCGAGGCAGTTCCGCGGCGGCAGTAGGCGTCGCACCGAAGGTGCGCCTCTGGCGCAGGCCGTTGCCGACCGCGGCAAGCAAAAAACGCCCTAAGCTCAGGCTGATCGGATCAGAATGCGTCCCTCGAACAAGCGTCGCGCGGTGCGGTAGACGGCGGCGTAGTCGGCGGTGGGAGGGATGCCATTGGCACCGGGCGTGACCTTGGCGTCGACGAGGATCGTGCCGGACGGATGCGCGATGCGGATTTGTGCGGCATCAGCAGCGAGGCCGTGCGCGAGCGTGTGCGGGATGCTGCCCGGGAGTCGCGTCGCGACCGAAAGACAGAGCGCGCCGGTCAGCGGCACCGCGCGATGCGCCTGCCCGACCGAGATCATGCGCACCTGGATGTCCATGTCGCCGGCCCCGAGCGTGATACCGGAAAGTGTGCGCGCGGTGCCGGGTGCCGCGACCATCGCGACCTTGGGCACGCTCTTGATGCGGGCCGCGTCCGTGTCGTCGCGCGCGATGCCCATGGCGACCGATGCCGCGCGGCGGATCGCTTCGAGATCGGCTTGCAGGGCGGCGTTGGCCTCGATCTCCGCCGGCATCTCGGTGCCGGTGCAGCCAAGCGCGCTCGCCGCGACGAACACGCACGGGTTCGCCGCGTCGACGAGGCTTGCCTCGATCGCACCGCGGCCCGGGATCTCCAGGCGGTCGACGGGGCGACCGGTTGGCAGCAGCTTGCCGGTCCGCGCCCCGCCGGGGGCCATGAACTCGAGCCGGATCGGCGCGCCGGTTCCGGCCACGCCATCGAGCGCCATCGGTCCGTCGATCGCGGCCTCGCCGTTCTCGACGCCGAAGCGTGCGACGATGATCTTCGACGTGTTGGTATTGTGGATGCGCACCACGGCGCGGCCGTCGGCGGGGACCGGCAGGAGGCCTTCGTCGATCGCGAACGGGCCGATCGCCGACGACATGTTCCCGCAGTTGCCCGCGTAGTCGACGGTGTCATCGGTGACGCCGATCTGCGCGAACGTGAAATCGACGTCCGCGTCGGGGCGGCTCGGCAGGCCGATCACGCACACCTTGGACAACGACGAGACGCCGCCGCCCATGCCATCGAGCTGGCGGCCGCTCGGATCATTGGCGCCGATCGCCGAGCGGAAGATCGGCGCCCACGCGTCACGTTCGGCGGGCAGGTCGCGCGCGTGGAACATCACCGCCTTCGACGTGCCGCCGCGCATGAACACGGCGGGGATGCGGCGTTGAGCCATCGGGGTCTCCGATCAATCCAGAGTCCGCAGCAGCTCCGCGAACAGGCGGCACTGCGGTACGATCGACGACACGAGGAGATGTTCCTCGAAGGTGTGCGCGTTGGCGCCATCGACGCCGAGACCGTCGAGCGTCGCAACGCCGAGCGCGCCGGTGAAGTTGCCGTCGCTGCCGCCGCCGAACGACCCGTGATCGAGCTTGAAGCCGATCTTGGCCGCCAGTTCGTGCGCGCGTTCATAGAGCGCCATCGTCTGGCGATGCGGCTGCCACAGCGGGCGCACGGGGCCGCGTTCGATTCTGACGGTGACGCCGTCGTTCTCGGATTCGAGCGCCGTCATGCGGCTCAGAACCTCATCGAAGATCGCTTGCGTCGGCGCGACTGTCAGGACTTGCGCACGGCAGCGGATCGGCATCACGTTGACGAACGTGCCGCCTTCGATCGTACCGACTGAGAACGTCATCCCGCGCTCGAAGTCCGTCATGCCTTCGATTTGTTCGACGAGGCGGGCCATCGCGCGGATGGCGCTGCGGCCCTGCCGGTTGGTCGCGCCTGCGTGCGCGGGGCGGCCCTCGACATCGACCCAGAAGCGCTGGAACGCGAAGCGGCCCGTGACGGTGACGCCGTTCTTGCAAGGCTCAGTGACGAGCACGTAGCGATGGCGCTTCGCTTCTTCCTCGATGCGGTCGCGCGAGGACGGACTGCCGATCTCCTCGTCGGGGATCAGCATGAAGGTGATCGGAAGCTGCGCGCCGCGATCCTGCTCTCGCACGATTTTCAGCGCCTCGACCGCGATCGCGACGCCGCCCTTCATGTCGTAGATGCCTGGCCCGAAGTAGCGGTCGCCGTCGCGGCGCAGCGGCAGACGGCCGGCCAGCGTGCCGACAGGATGGATCGTGTCGAGGTGCGAGAGGATCAGGATGCCGGGGCTGTTGACACCATCGCGGCCGGGAAAGCGGACCATGACGATGTCGCCGCGGCCGCCGGTGCCCGGCACGCGCTCGATCGTGCCGCCGAGACGGGCGAGGTCGGCGCTGACGAGATCCATCATCCGGTTGACGCCGGCGACGTGATTGGTGGGGCTTTCCTCGCGCACCCAAGGGATCAGGCGCTCGAGGATGGCATCGACATTGAAGAGTTCAGCTTGCAGCACGTCGGTCGTCTCCTGAAACAGTACGGTGCGGCGTAGAGCCGACACCGGCCAACGCATACTAGCGCAAGCGGCGGCAATTGTGTGCCCGCGCGACGCTGGTTGCAGCATTGCAGACGCGGTCCCGAAGCTGGCCGCATTCTGCTAGACAATAGGCGTGAACAGCAGCGACGAAGCAGGAGTGTCACCATGATGGCGCGCGCGCAGCGGATGATCGCGGTCCTTTGCCTTCTCTGCCTGCCGACTGTAGGCATGGGGAGCGTTTCGGCGCAGGAGCTGATCACGCGGACGAAGATGGCGGCGTTCGAGGATGTGAAGTTTGATCTCGAGAACGCGATCACCGGCCGCGGTCTCGTCATCGACCACACGGGCAACGTCGGAGGGATGCTGGACCGCACAGGCGCCGATGTCGGCTCGACGAAGAAGCTCTACGCCCGCGCCGAGTATGTGGTGTTCTGCTCGGCGAAGCTGTCGCGCGCGATGATGGAGGCCGATCCGGCCAACGTCGCGTTCTGCCCGTTCGTCGTGTTCCTGTACGAGCGCGCCGATAAGCCGGGTGAGGTGGTGGTGGGCGCGCGGCCGCCGGCGGTCCAGGGGGATGCCGCGTCCCGTGCTGCGTTGTCAGACGTGGTGGCGCTGCTCAAGGGCGTGGTCGACGACGCCGTGAAGTAGGGCGGGCTGCACGCCGCCAGTATGCGATGCCGCTAAGTCGTAGGGCATGTTTGCGGGTCGTGCGGTCGTGCGGTCGCCGCCGCGAGGCGGGCGCCGAACAGCCCCAGGCCACCAGAGGGCCAGGACGGCATATCCGGTGTTCTGGGCCAAAGCCGCCCTGTTCAATTCCTTATGCGCCAGACTGGAAAGGTTGCGACGGTCGAGCGCTTGTCACGCCCGGCTGCTTGTTCTAGGACGGATTGCCGGTGCCTGGGGACGTAGCAGCGGCCGGATCCACTGCGCGGCGCGTACCACCCGATGGTGAGGCGCGCGGTGCTGTTGTCTTCCGCTATGCGCCAGCTCACCGGATAAAAATTCGAGTTTAGCCGGTTTGGAAGGCGTAATGATCTGCGCCCGAAGTCTTGGAGCCTGAACGGATCGCCGAATCCGGCAGGTGTTGGGAAGATGTCATGACGTACGTCGTCAACGAAACGTGCATCAAGTGTAAGTTCACGGACTGCGTTGAGGTTTGCCCGGTCGATTGTTTCTATGAAGGCGAGAACATGCTCGTCATTCATCCCGACGAGTGCATCGATTGCG
>CAZKZT010000190.1:0-7472 GCA_964557265.1 uncultured Hyphomicrobium sp. | reverse complement strand
CCGTCCTTCCCGCCATCACGGTGGACTTCGTGCCCGAAGGCGGACTGATGAGCGCAGCCCCGCCGCCGCCGCCCGCCCCCTCGGCGCGGCCGCGTATGGTCACATCCGATCGTGCGGCCCGGCGCGCGGAGGCGGAGACCGTCCCGGCCTCGCCTCCTCTCCGCGAAGTCGAAGAGCAGCGTGCGAGCATCGAGGCCAGCCCGTTCCAGGCGCTGTTCGTGCTGCCCGGCCGGGCCACGATCCCGACGTCTGGCGACGTCAGGCGCGTCCAGATCGACGACGCCAAGATCGAGCCGTCGCTGGTGGTCCGCACCGTACCCCGCCGCCTTGCCCAGGCGTATCTCTACGCCCGCATCGCGCTGCCGAAAGCGACGGCCTACCTGCCCGGCACCGTCTCCCTGTTCCGCGACGGAACCTACGCGGGCACCGGGCAAATGCCGCATCTCTCACCCGGCCAGGAGCACGAGATCGGCTTCGGCGCCGATGATTCGGTCCGCGTACGTTACGCCACGGTCGAGGACAAACGGGGCGAGACCGGCCTGATCTCGTCGTCGCTGACCGACACGCGGTCGTTCCGCATCACCGTGAAAAACCTGCACGAGCGCGCGATCGCCCTGTCGGTGCTCGACCACGTACCGACCTCGAAGCAGCAGGACATCAAGGTCGAGATGACCGGCAAAACCCCGCCCACCAAGCGCGACGTCGACGACAAGCGCGGCGTCCTCGCCTGGGAAGCGACGCTTCAGCCGGACGAGGAACGGCAGATCGAGTTCGGCTATCGGATCTCATGGCCAGCCGGCAAGCGCATCATGTACGGGCGCTGACCGTTCCGGCAAAACAAAAGGGCCGCCCAAGGATGAACGGCCCAAGTCTAGGGAGGAAACGCCCGAAAGTGGGCAGCAGCGACGTTGGCAATGGCCAAGGTGGCTACGTTGATCAGCATGCCAACATGCCGCTGATTCGGCAATGTCAACGCCATAGAACCTTGCGGAATGAACAACTGTTGATTGCCGAACTGCGTCAAATTCGCCACATCGTAGAAAATCACCCCGCGTTTCAGCCATCAGACTCAAGAGGCCGTTCGTGACGTCGCCCGCCGCCTTCAACGCTCTCCTCGACACCGCTCACACCCTCGCCGACCTCTCCGCAGGGGTGATCATGCCGAAGTTCCGGCGTCCCATCGCGATCGACGACAAGGGGCCGAAAGCCGGCACCACCTACGATCCCGTCACCGCCGCCGACCGGGACGCCGAGCGCGTCATCAGCCGCTACCTCCAACGCCATCACCCCGCGCACGGCATCGTCGGCGAGGAGCACGGCGGACGCGACGGCGACGGCACCAGCCCGCTCCGCTGGGTGATCGACCCGATCGACGGCACCAAAGCGTTCATCATGGGCAGCCCGTTGTGGGGCACTCTGATCGGCCTTCTCGACGGTGACGCGCCGCTTCTCGGCATGATGAACCAGCCTTTCACCGGCGAGCGCATCTGGTCGAGCCGCACCGCCGCGCACTGGCGCACCGCCGACGGCCGCACGCGCCGCATCAAGACGCGCGCCTGCTCGCGCCTCGCCGACGCGATCCTCACGTCCACAAGCCCCAGCCTGATCGGCGATGGAGACCGCGAGAAATTCTTTGCGGTCTCGGCCAAGGCGCGCCTCACGCGCTACGGCGGTGACTGCTACGGCTATTGCCTGCTCGCCGGAGGCCATGTCGATCTCGTCATCGAGACCGGCCTGAAGCCGCACGACGTCGTCGCGCTGATCCCGATCATCGAACGCGCCGGCGGACGCATCACCACCTGGGAGGGCAAACCCGCCACCAACGGCGGCCGCATCGTCGCCGCGGGCGATCCCGCACTCCACGCCGCAGCGCTGAAGATCCTGGCCAAGTAGAGCGAATCCCGCGTCCAACGCGATCCCCGCATGAACGCGCCTTCAGCGGGCCGCCACTTTTCTGCGCGACCACGTCTCTACACGTCCGAACCGCTTTTACATCAGCAAACAGGGGAACCTCCATGCTCAAGAAATTCGCCCTCGGCCTGGCGGCGGCCGGATCGCTCGTGCTGCTCTCGAGCGGTGCCCAGGCGCAGTCCTGCGCCGAGCGGCAAGTCACCGGGCTCGGCAGGCCGTCGATCACGGCGCCGGGCGCACGCTTCAGCGCCCGTACCGCCTGGCGCCGCGCCGTCATCAACCGTCGTGGCCTCGGTGCCCGGTATGCCGTGATCAGCCGCGCGAAGCGGGCCACGCATTCCTGCCGTACCTCGGGCAAGCGGACGGTCTGCCGCTACTCGGCCATCCCCTGCCGCCTGTAAACAGCAGGGCAGCGCGCAAACGCAAAGGGGCGCCTCGTTAACGAGGCGCCCCTGGTTTTTTCAGCGATCGAAGGCTGATGCGCTCTAATTCAGCTTGCCCTTGAGGTCGCGGATCGAGCGGTTGACGATATCGGCACCGCCGCCAGACGACATCTTGTCGGCGATGAGCCGCTCGGCGGTGGACATCGCAGCATCGACCGCAGCCGCCCGCACTTCGCTCACCGCCTGCGCTTCCGCACGGGCGATCTTTTCTTCGGCAAGACGCGTGCGGCGCTCGAGCTGCTCCTTGAGGCTCTTCGCGCTCTCCGCCTTCATCGCCTCGGCCTCGCGGCGGGCCTGCTCGATGATGGCCTTCGCCTCGTCATCGGCCGCACGCTGCTTGCGCTGATAGTCGGCGAGCAGGTCCTGCGCCTCTTCGCGCAGGCGCCGCGCCTGATCGAGCTCCTTGCGCACGGCATCGGCGCGATCGTCGAGCGCCTTCGTGATCAGCGACGGGACGCCCATCTTGAGCAGCACGCCGATGAAAGCGAAGAACGATACCGCGACCCAGAATTCAGGCGTAAAGAACATCTCTCAGCGTCTCCTTGCCTGACTCAGCCAGCCTTGACCTTGGCGAGCGCCTGGCGAACCTCGTCAGCCGTCGCCTGCTTGCCCGTCAGCGTCGCAACCACATCGGCTGCGGTGCTCGAAGCGATCTCATCAACGCTGGCAAGAGCCCGCGTCTTCGTCTCCGCGATCCGCTTCTCGGTCTCGGCGAGCTTCTGGTTGAGCTGCGCTTCGACACGGTGGCGTTCCGCATCGGTCTCGGCTGCGAGCTTCTCGCGGGTTTCCTTGGCAAGGCCCTGTGCCTTGCCGCGGGCATCCGCAAGCGATTGCTCATAGGCCTTGAGCGCGGCGTCGGTCTCCGACTTCATCCGCGCCGCCTCATCGAGGTCGCGCTGAATGCGATCGCGCCGCTCCTCGATGACCTCGCCGATGCGCGGCAGCGCGATCCGGGCCATCAGGAAGTAGAGCGCGCCGAACGACAGCGCCAGCCAGAAGAGCTGTTTGGCGAACGTCGCGGGATCGAACGGCGGGAACACATCCGGCGCAGCGCCTGCGGTCGGAATGAACTCACCGGTCGTCAACGCGACCGCCCCGAGAAGCAACGTGGACATTGCGCCCCTATCGAAGGTTTGGCACCGGAACGAGCCGATGCCGGAACACGCGGTGCGGCGACCGCTGGCCGCCGCGTCCCATGCGCTCGTGCCGATCCCGAAGGATTAGACGACGAACAGCAGCAGCAGCGCGACGAGCAGCGAGAAGATGCCGAGCGCTTCCGTCAGTGCGAAGCCGAGCAGCAGCGTGCCGCGCTGGCCGTCAGCGGCCGACGGGTTGCGCAGCGCGCCCGAGAGGAACTGGCCGAACAGGTTGCCGAGGCCGATGCCGGCGCCTGCCATACCGAGGCAAGCAATGCCCGCGCCGATGTACTTAGCTGCGACTGGATCCATGATGAGCTCCTTGGGTTGATCGAATGTGTGGATTGGGTAGGCGTGATGCGCGGCGCCGCTAGTGGTGGGCGCCGTGCACCGCGTCGTTGAGATACACGCAGGTCAGGACCGCGAAGACATAGGCCTGCAGCACGGCGACCAGGACCTCGAGCGCCGTCAGCGCAATGGTGCCGAAGAGGGCCAGCGGCGAGATAATGCCCCAGACGCCGGCCGCCAGCAGCGAACCGACGAAGCCCGCGAAAATCTTCAGCGCGATATGGCCCGCCAGCATGTTGGCGAACAGACGCACCGAAAGGCTCAGCGGCCGCGAAACGAACGAGATGACCTCGATCGGTACCATGATCGGCAGCAGTGCCGGCGGCACATCAGGAACGAACAGCTTGAGAAAGCGCGCGCCCTGCGTCGCGACGCCGTAAACGATGACGATGCCAATCACCAGCAGTGCCAGCGCGGCCGTCACGACGATGTGACTGGTGACCGTGAAGGTGCCCGGCACCAGACCGATCATGTTGCAAGCCAGCACGAACATGAACAGCGAGAACACGAGCGGGAAGAACTTCATGCCTTCCTGGCCGACGTTCTCGCGCACGGTATTCGCGACGAACTCGTAGAGCAGCTCGGCGACCGACTGAAGCCGCGTCGGCACCAGCGAACGCCCGCGCATCGACAGAATCAGGAACGCCGAGATCAACCCCACGGCAATGACCATGAAGAGCGCGGAGTTCGTGAAGGAGGTGTCGAAACCAAAGAGCCTCAGCGGAACGAGATCTTTGATCTCGAACTGAGTGATTGGACTATGAGCTTCGCCGTCAGCAGCCACGTGCCCGCTTCCCCTACCTGTCCTCGTCGTCGTCGTCCCTCACGGACGGCGCCGGTGGTGTTTTCTCTCGCATCGCCGTCCTGATCACATTCAGGATACCGGCTGCTGCGCCCAACAAAAAAAACAGGACGAACATGACCGGCTTTTCAGTGCCGAGCCACTTGTCCAGATACCAACCGATCAGACCGCCGGCAACGATGCCACCGATCAGCTCAGCGGAAGCCCGGAGCCCGCGTCCCGCCGCCGACGGCCGCATGGGCCGCACCGTCGCGTCGCGCTCTCGTTTGACCTCGCCGAGGCGTTCGCCGATCGCTTCCGATCGCCGCCTCAGAGCCTCGCGATCCTCGGGCGAGATTGCGCCTTTCGGATCGGGTTGCTTGCTGCCGTCGATCGACATGATGGCTGCCCCGACACGCCCCGAGGACCGGAGCGCGGCCACTTCCAACTTTGCGGGGGGACCATAGATACGGCCCCTGGGGGGGTCAAGAAAGCGTGATGGCCCTCTGATGGCGGCAAAGGCGGCGAAAGCGCGCAGGGCAGGCCGGAGGGCTGCGCCCACCAGCCTGGGGCTCAAACGGAGCGGGTGATGCCACCATCTACGCGAATGTTCTGCCCTGTGATGTAGCCCGCCCCTTCGGATGCCAGAAATGCGATCGTCGCGGCGATCTCCGCGCTGTGGCCGTAGCGGCCCATGGGGATGCGCTTGCGGAATTCCTCCTTCTCCGGGAGGCTGTCGATGAAGCCTGGCAGCACGTTGTTCATGCGCACGTTGTCGCCGGCATATTTGTCGGCGAACAGCTTCGTGTACGCCGCGAGACCGGCGCGGAAGACGCCCGAGGTGGGAAACACCGGGTCCGGCTCGAAGGTCGCGAAGGTCGAGATATTGATGATCGAGCCTGAACGCTGCCGCTGCATGATCGGCGCGACGATCCGCGTCGGCCGGATCACATTCATGAGGTAAACGTCGAGACCGCGGTGCCAGTCCTCGTCGGTGAGATCGAGGACGGGGGCGCGCGGCCCATGCCCGCCGCTGTTGACCAGGACGTCGATGCGTCCCCAGCTGGCCATCACCGCGTCGACCAGCCGCTGGATGTCCTCGTTCGACTGGTTCGAGCCCGTCACCCCGATCCCGCCGAGCTCTTTCGCCAGCGCCTCGCCTTTGCCCGACGAGGAGAGAATGCCCACGCGGTATCCGTCCGCTGCGAGCCGCCGCGCCGCGTCTGCGCCCATACCACTGCCGCCGGCGGAAACGACTGCCACTTTCAGATCTGCCATTTCATCTCCTTCACTTGTTCGTGCGGGGCCTATTTCGCCGCCACTGGATAGTCACCGGCGAGAAACAGCCGATAGGCTGGATTGTCCGTCTCGTCCCAGTAGGGATAGCCGAGCGCATCGAGCCGCGCCGCGAGCTGGTCACGCGCCTCGGGCGCGACCTGGATACCCGCGAGAATACGCCCGTAGTCGGCGCCGTGGTTGCGATAGTGAAACAGCGAGACGTTCCATTCGGGCGCCAGACTTTCCAGGAATCGCAGCAGCGCGCCCGGCCGCTCGGGAAATTCGAAGCGGAAGATCAGCTCGTCCGTCAGCCCAGGCGCGCGCCCGCCGACCATGTAGCGGACATGTTCCTTGGCCATCTCGTTGTCGCTGAGGTCGAGCACCGGATACCCCTCCGAACGCAGCCTCGCGATCAGCTCGAGCTTTTCCGCCTCGCCGCGATTGAGCGCGATGCCCGCGAAGATCTGCGCCGGCGTCGCCGCATCGGCGTAGCGGTAGTTGAATTCGGTGATACTGCGCCCCTGCAAGGTACGGATGAAGCCGCGATACGCACCGGGCCGCTCCGGCAGCGTGACCGCCAGCAACGCCTCGCGGTGCTCACCGACCTCGGCGCGATCCGCAATCGTGCGCAGGCGATCGAAATTGAGATTGGCGCCGCTGTTGACGGCAACCAGCGCGCCTGAATCGGCGCCCTGACGCTCCGCGTAGATCTTGAGCCCCGCGAGGCTCAGCGCGCCCGATGGCTCCGCGACCGCGCGCGTGTCGTCGAAGATGTCCTTGATCGCCGCGCACATCGCGTCGATGTCCGCGGTGATGATCTCGTCGAGCAGCGCGCTGCACAGCCGGAATGTCTCCTCGCCCGCGCGCCGCACGGCGACGCCGTCGGCGAACAGATCGACCTGATCGAGCGTCACGATCTGGCGTGCCTTCAGCGCTGCCGCCATGCTCGCCGCATCCACCGGCTCGACGCCGATCACCTTGGTTTTCGGGCTCAGGAACTTCACGAACGCCGCGACACCCGCAGCCAGTCCGCCGCCGCCGATCGGCACGAAGATCGCCTCGATCGGATCGGGATGCTGGCGCAGGATCTCGAGGCCGACCGTGCCCTGCCCCGCAACCACATCGGGATCGTCGAAAGGATGGACGAACGTCAGCCCCTCGGCCTCTTCCATCTCGCGCGCCTTGGCGTAGGCCTCGTCGAAGGCATCCCCGTGCAGCACCGCCTCGCCGCCGAGCCGACGCACCGCCTCGACCTTGATCGCCGGCGTCGTCACCGGCATCACGATCGTCGCCTTGATGCCGAGCTTCTGCGCCGCCAGCGCCACGCCCTGCGCATGATTGCCGGCGGACGCGCAAATCACGCCGCGCCGCCGGGCATCCTCCGGCAGCCGCACGATCTTGTTGTAGGCACCGCGCAGCTTGAAGCTGAATACGGGTTGCAGATCTTCGCGCTTGAGCAGGATCTGACGCCCCAGCCGCCCCGACAAGCGCGGGAGCGGATCGAGCGCGGTTTCGTCGGCGACGTCATAGACGCGCGCGGTCAGGATGGCCTGAGCATAGTCGCTCAGCGAGCGG
>CAZKZT010000189.1:0-7473 GCA_964557265.1 uncultured Hyphomicrobium sp. | reverse complement strand
ATACGTTGTGAGATCAGCCATAGGCAGGTCGAAGTCGGCGAGCACCGGCCGCCCGAGTCCAAGAGCGAAGGTTTCATCGCAGCGTCTGACCCAGTCGGCCGGATCACCCTCTGCGTGGGCAATCGCAACGAATGGCCGGTGCGCATACATGAGACCGAGATTGCGCGCGGTCGCCTCGACCGAGAGCCGTGAGAGTACCTGCGAGCCAAACCCGTCGCGTCGGATCTCCACGGCGAGAACGGTGCCAGGCGCCACGCGACCCGCGCGTGCAGCGCGCGCGATGCGCTCACACATGTGGCGGTTGTCGCCGCTGAGCTTGAAGCCCGAGAGCTGCTTGAAACGGACCCAGCCATAGCGTGAGTAGTAGCGGAGCTGATCTGCTATCGTCGGTTCAGGTCCGCCGGGGCGGCGCATCTCCGCTTCCGGCAACGATGAGGCGGGCTTCACGACCGATACCAGCAGTGCGGCAGATTCAGGTCGGGCCGCTTGGCGACGTTCTTGCGGTCCAAGGGGTGAGGCAGCGCGTGCACCGGCTCTCGCCTGGTTGCGCGATCGCGTCGCAGGAATGTGAACTCGAGCAGCGGCGGCGTCTCGAAATCGCCGAAGACAACGGGGCGAATGCGGTTGTTGGGATGGATGTGTACGATGTCGAAATCGTCGAGAATGCGGGCGAACGTGAGGCTGACGAGGTCGAGGCCCGTGCGGTCGTAGATGGTCGCGAGGTGATGGAATTCGAGGACCATGATGCGGAACCGGCGCAGTACGTCACGATCCGTGCCGAGGATGACGCGATACTCGGCGCCCTCGATGTCCATCTGCAGGAGGAGGTCAGCCGCGTCTGGCGCCTTGCGGCGGACCCAGTCGCCGAGTGTGATGAAGTCGCCTTCGTCCTTGAGACCGAGAAACTTACGCTCGAAGTCGAACATGTCGCCGGATACAGGGGCCTTCTCGACCGACGCGTCGGCCAGAAAGCACTTGATGCCGCGCGTCGCGAGGTCTTCCTCGAAGTGTGCGATGGTCGAGACACCGGGCGAGAAGCAGGCGCCGATGCCGTCGAGGTCGTCCGGCACCAGATAGCCACCATCGCCATCCCCGCCGATGCGGATCAGCGGATGCTCGGTCTCAACCGGACGGATCATGGCGAGGAAGTCAGCGATCGCTTGTTTGTCCGCCGTTCGGCCGAGCGTGACGCGTCGCCTCAGCAGGTATGATTGGGCGAGACGTTTGAAGGCGCTCATCAGCGCATCTCCTACGGATTTTTGGGTGCAAACGTGTCGCGTCGCCGCCCCTTTTCGAGCCGCAAGAATTAGCGCAACAGAGGCGGTGCTCGCAACAAGCGCGGCGCGTCTGGAACCTATGCCACAGCGGCCGTCAACCGCTTTGGTGTGGCGAAGTGCACGAGGCGGCCTTGGCCGGGGGCGACGTCCGTCCAGGCTTTGGCGTCGAACGTGAGCGTCACGATGCCGGCGGTCGGCAGCTTCGACGAGATGGCGGCGATCAACTCGGGGTCGCCCTCGCCGATCAGCTCGACGGCGAGGATCTGCATGCCGGGATTGTGGCCGACGATCATCAGATGCTTGACCGTTCGTGGCACCTTTCGAACGCGCGCCAGCAGGTCGAATGGATCGGCGAGATAGAGACCGTTCTCGTACTTGGTCTTGGGCTCCGGCTGCCAGCCCGCGTGCGCGAGCTCCCATGTCTGGCGGGTGCGGACGGCGGTCGAGCAGAGCACCAGATCAGGCTTGAGGCCCGCCTCACGCAGGAACGCGCCCATCACCGGAGCCGCAGCCAGTCCGCGCGCATTGAGCGGCCGCTCGCGATCATCGAGATTGCCCAATTCCCAGCTCGATTTCGCGTGCCTGAACAGTTTCAGCGTCAGCATGGCGGTCTCACTCCTCGGCAATCGAACCGCGACGCCATCCCTTTTCAGGGTTTGGTCGCGAGGAAGTCCTTTGTCCAGCGGTCATAGTCATCGGCACGTGTCACCCGTTTGACAAGATCGGCGGACGGGAGGCCTTGCAGGTCTTTCGGTGCGGTGCCATCGCGCAGCGCTTTAAGCGTGACGTAGACGGCTTGGATCGCGGCCTGGATCGGCTGGTGGCCCTGCAGGCAGATGCGCACGCCGCGCGAGGCAAGATAGTTGCGATCGGAGATCTCGGGCGTGGCGGTGCCGAGGATCAGCGGGATCTTGACCGCCGGCGCGATAGCGTCCAGCTCGGCGCGCGTTTTCACGCCGACCAGGAAGATCGCGTCGACGCCCACCTTCTCGTAGGCCTGCGCGCGTTTGATCGTGTCTTCGACGCCGGTGATCATGGGCGCGCTGGTGCGGCCCGCGATGCAGAGGTCGGGATCGCGCCGCGCGGCGAGGGCGGCTTTCATCTTGCCGACGCCTTCCTCGATGCTGAGGATCTGCGGCTTCTCCGTGGTGCCGAACGGTTGCGGGAGCGCGGTATCCTCGATCGACATGCCGCTGACGCCGGCCGTCTCCAGTTCCTCGACGGTGCGCATGACGGAGAGCGCGTTGCCGTAGCCGTGGTCGGCATCGACCATCAGCGGCAGTTCCGTTGCGCGGTTGATGCGCAGCGCCTGCGCCGCGAATTCGGTGAGCGTCAGGATGATGAGGTCCGGCGCCGCCAGCACGGACAGCGATCCGGTGGAGCCGGCAAACATGCCGATCTCGAAACCGACTTCCTCGGCAATCCGTGCCGCCAATGGATCATGGACGGAGCCCGGGTGGTAGCAACGGTCACTCGCGAGATAGCTGCGGAATTTCTGGCGGCGTTCAGTCCAGCGCGAAGTCATGTTGGCGATGTTCTCCTGTCAGCGGCAGTGCCGCCGCATGCGTTGTCGTCAGATGTGGGCGACGAGCTCGGGGCTCGGTGCGACCTCGCCGCGTTCGACGCGGCGGACCGCGTCGACGATGCCGCTGTTGGCGGGTGTCGCGATGCCGAGCTCGGCGCCCTTCGCGGCGACGAGGCCGTTGATATAATCGATTTCGGTGCGCCGGCCCTTCATAATGTCCTGGCCCATCGATGGGCGCTGTTCGTCGTTGCGATGCTTGACCTGTTCGAGCAGCGTGGCCTCGCAGGACTCGCGTGCGGCCTTGTCGCCTTCGCCGGCCGCGAGCAGCTTCTCCGGCGGGATATGGTAGACCGCTTCCAGTGCGTAGCCGTGCGCGAGGCCGACCTTGATCGCTTCCGCAGCGATACGGATCGCGAGCCAGCGCGTCATCGGATCACGATCGTTGCCGTTGCCGCCGCGTCCTGTTGCCGCCGAGACCGGATTGCGCATCGAATTGACGATCAGCTTCGACCAGCGCTCGCCCCACAGGTTCGTCGTTGTCTTCGCGCTGTCCGCGACGCTCACCATTTCCGCGATTTCCTTGACGCGCTCGGTGATGCGGCCGTGCGGCTCGCCGACGCGGAAGACGGTATGGCGCGTGCCGCCGAGGCCGACGTTGCGCTGGACCCGTGCCGGCCCCGTCAGCTCAACCGAGATCGTCGAGGCAATGCAACCGACGGTCTTGCCCCAGCCGACCACGGATGCGATGGCCTCCTCGTTGATCGAGTTCTGCAGCGATACGACGTAACCGTCGGCCGCTAGATACTGTGCGATCATCTGTGTCGCCCATACGGTGTCGTAGGACTTCATCGACACGAACGCGATGTCGAACGGGCGCTGACTGCCGGCCTTCTGCAGATCGGTGATGTGGATCGCGTTGACCGGGACGGTGAAATTCTCCGGCGCCGTCTGGCCGCGCAGCGTCAACCCATCCTTGCGCATGGCCTCGACGTGCTCGGGCCAGGGATCGATCAACGTCACGTCCTGCCCGGCCTTGGCAAGATACCCGCCCACGTGTCCGCCGAGCGCGCCGGCGCCCACGATCGCGATTTTGCGTTTCATCCCCACTCTCTCCGTCCGTCGCCGCCCGTTGTTCGGTGTCCTGGGGGCGTTCGGCCCGCAGGATGGGGGCGCCGCGAGGTGAGGTCAAGCCGGGGGCGATCGCAGTGCCATGCGATTGCGGCCCCCTGTCACTCCAGCGAAGCGAGGCAGGGGAGCCGCGATGAACAGCTTGTCGTCGCGGCCGAACTGTGGCGGGTGCGGCGGGATAAGCGGCAAGTGGCGGATATCTCGGCGGAAGCAGGACTTGCGCGACCACGCGCGCCCGTGTGTAGTGCACCAAACCACGGATCAAAATTTGTGCAGGTGAACCATGGCCGTAATCGACCGCATAGCCGGCTACCACGACGAGATGACGGCGTGGCGGCGTGACTTTCATGCTCATCCCGAAATCGGCTTCGAGGAGGTGCGCACCAGCGGCATCGTCGCGGAGAAGCTCAAGTCGTGGGGCATCGAGGTCGAGCGCGGTTTCGGCAAGACGGGCCTTATCGGCATCATTCACGGCAAGCCCGGCAACAAGAAGATCGGCTTGCGCGCCGATATGGATGCGCTGCCGATGGAGGAGCTGAACGACTTCGCGCATCGCAGCACCTATCCGAACCGGATGCACGCCTGCGGTCATGATGGCCATACGACGATGTTGCTCGGTGCCGCGCGCTACCTTGCCGAGACGCGCAATTTTTCCGGCACCGTGCACCTGATCTTTCAACCGGCGGAGGAGGGTTTGACTGGCGCTGCTGAGATGCTGCGTGACGGCCTGTTCGAGAAGTATCCGTGCGATGAGGTCTATGGCATCCACAATGCGTGGAACCTGCCGCTCGGCACCGCTGCGATCCGTCCTGGCACCGTGCTTGCTGCCGTCGACTACTTCACGATTACCCTCAAGGGCCGCAGTAGCCATGCCGCGCAGCCGCATCAGGGTCTCGATCCGCTGCCGTGTGCCGCGCACCTCTATCTGGCGCTCCAGAATCTGGTCAGCCGCCGCATGGATCCGCATGAAACGGTCGTGCTTTCCATCGGTATGTTCAATGCCGGCACGTCGCAGATCGTCATTCCGGAGACGGTCGAGATGCGCGGTACGATCCGCACGCTCAAACCCGCGACGCGCAAGCAGATGGACGAGCTGTTTCATCAGACGGTGCACGGCATGGCGGCGAGCCACGGAGTCGAAGTGACACTCGACTACAAGCGCTCCTATCCGCCGACCGTCAACACAGTCGAGGAGGCTTCGGCATTCGAAGCGGCGGCGCGAGAGGTCGTCGGCGACGACCTGATCAAGACCGATCTGCCGTCGCTGACTGCAGGCGAGGATTTTGCCTACTATCTCGAGAAGGCGCCGGGTGCGTTCATGCTGCTCGGCCAGGTGACGCCCGAGCATGGCCGCGTTCCCGTGCATAACGGCCACTATGACTTCAACGATGCGCTTCTGCCGATCGGCGCGAGCTGCTTCGTCCGGCTGGTGGAGCAGCAGTTGAAGGTGGCGTGAAGAGCGGGCGTCGCCATGCGGACGTCCAACGCTCAACGCCCAACGCGCGATGCAGGCCTGATCACCGAGTCGGACTCCGACGCGAAGCGGGCCGAAATCCTGGCGAAGCTATGAGCCGCTCCAAGCGGTCTCACGCTCCGACAATGACACAAGGAGGTGCGAGGCCCTCATCGACAGCCCGTGCAGCCCTCAGGGTGTGCCCAGGAGCCAGCGTGCTGCAAAATTTTCCGCCTGTCGGGCTTGGGGGGTCAGCATGTGTGGCTTCAGTTGGCGGGGATGTGGCCCAGGGCGCGGGAAAGCTCATCGACGTATGGGGATGGTCCGGAGTGCAGTATCACTAGAATGTCTTCCGCTCGAGTCGCCGCGACATAAAGCAAGCTCCGATCGCTGCTGTCGCCACTATTGAATGGTGAGGGTAGTTGATCCACCCACAACAGTATCACGATGCGAAACTGCAAGCCGCGCGCGCTGTGCATCGAGAGTATTTTGACCGCTTGGCTGTGCAGTTTCTCTCGGCCGTTATTGCCGGCAAGAAGCTCGACCCTGGTGAACTTGTTCAGACGGTCAACGAGTGGTTCCAAGGTCGCATCGCGCCGTCGGCGTGGATAGAGTACGGCGATGTCGCTAGGTTTGATCCGCTCGTGTTTGCCGCCGATCTCAACGCCACCGCGTAGCCACGTCTCTATGAGGGCTGCGGTATAATGCACTTCGCTGATCGCATCATCGAGCTGGATCAGCTGGGGTTCAGGACCAGAGCGGATGGCGGTATCGGGATCAATGGGTATAGATAGCAGACCCTCAGGTTGATCATCCGGTGTCGATGAAAACGCTCGCGCGATGCGAAGGATCTCAGAGGTGTTCCGGTAGTTGCGATCGAGATCGAATTTCCGGTTGACCACACGGCCGCTCGCATGAATGCCAGCATCAGCCCAAGTGAAGTTCCTCTTGCGGTACAGCGATTGACTGCCGTCGCCGACGATCAGAAGGTCGCCGGATTCTGGCTCTTTCAGAGCAAGTTTGGCGCACTGAAACCATGAGCGTGGCCAGTCTTGAGCCTCATCGATCAGCACGGCATCGAACTGGCCGCGCAGATCTTCTGCGTTCCTCATGCGCGCGAGAAGACGTTCACCGAAGTCTGCTTCATCCTCTTTCTCGCGGAAGTCGACGTTCGAGCGCACGCCCCAGCCGTGAAAAGTCGATACCGCTACTGTGCGGTAGTTCGACAGTGAGACCGCGAGGTGTTGAGCTAGGAGGCGATTGTAGCATAGGAGCAGGATGCGCTTCTCTGGGTCTTGCGCCAGCAGTTTAGCCCGAGCGATCAGTAATATGGTTTTGCCTGAGCCCGCCACCCCGTAGACGATCCGATGGCCGTCTCCGATGGCGCGCGCATTGCGTTCCTGGCGCATGTCGAGCACAGCGAGATCGCGCTCGTTGGAGCGGATAATGATCTCGGGATGAATGACGCTGCGCAGGATGTCGATTTGCGCCTGCGTCAGCTTTGGGAATGGCCACCAGGGATTGAAGCAGTCCTTGAGCTTCGCCAGAAGGGCCTGCGGGTCGAGGGTCGCCCAAGTCTCTAGTTCGTCGCGGGTGATCGTCACTTCCGGAGGAAAGAGGCGCGTCAGGTCCGATGCTTCGCGCTCGATCTGGCTGCGATTGATGTTGCTCAGGACGGCGATATGACAGAAGGGAAAGGCATAACGGCCGAAAAAGCGGCCATCTTTCTGCATCAGCCTGCCGGCTTGCGCGTGCTTGCGGCCCTCGTCCATCAGCCGCAACATGTAGCCGCGCGCCTGCTGCAGCGGATGCTGCGTCGCCTCTCTTTTGTCGCGCCGGGTGATTGTCAGAGTTGTTGAAGTGATTTCGCTTATCTCTGCCAGCCGCCAATCTTTCACTTCGATAACAAGCACGCCCACCTCCGGCAGGATCACGATCAGATCCGGATGGCGCTGTTGCAAGACGGGTTCGTAGTAGACGAGGCAATCCTCGGGCAGCCGCTCCAAGGCGGCGAAAACACGCTTCTCGCCGACGGTGCTGGAAGCCGGCAATGTCTCTGGAATCATTTCCGCCATGGTGGCCCGTACTTA
>CAZKZT010000188.1:0-7473 GCA_964557265.1 uncultured Hyphomicrobium sp. | reverse complement strand
CGGTGCACCCGGGCGATCACCACGCTCGGATGATGCCCGATGCTCGCTGCGCTCGGATGGAGTCCTATGCTCGCTGCGCTCGCCGGCAACCGCCGGACGGCGACCCTCCTCGCGCCGCGGCCGGCCACCCTCGAAACGGTCGCCACGTTGCCCGCCGTCACGATGATGCGGACGCCCGCCTTCACCACCACGGGCCGGACGGCCACGCTGCGGACGGCGTTCGGACATCCCGCCCCGCTCGCCAGCGGGCTCACGCGGCTCTTCCATCGGCGCACTGCGCTGAAGGCCTTCCGGCACCGGAACAATATCGAGGCGCCGTTTGATCAGACGCTCGATGTCACGCAGGTATTCGCGCTCGTCCGGCGCGCAGAACGCGATCGCGACGCCGCTGTGCCCGGCGCGCGCGGTGCGGCCGATGCGGTGCACGTAGCTCTCCGGAATGTTCGGCAGCTCGTAGTTCACGACGTGGGTGATCTCGTCGATGTCGATACCGCGCGCAGCGATGTCCGTCGCCACGAGCACCCGCGTGAAGCCTTTGCGGAAGCTGTCGAGCGCCGACTGGCGCTGACCCTGGCTCTTGTTGCCGTGGATCGCGTGCACACCGACGCCGATCATCTCGATCGCCTTCGACACGCGGTCGGCGCCGCGCTTCGTGCGCGTGAATACGATCACGCGGCGCATCTCGGCATCCTGCAGGAGGTGAGCGAGCACATCCCGCTTCACCGAGGTCGGCACGAACATCACCTTCTGGTCGATGCGGTCGACGGTCTTGCCGGCGCGGGCGATCTCGACGCGCGACGGATTGGTCAGAAACTCGGCCGCCAGCTTCGCGATATCGTCCGGCATGGTGGCCGAGAACAGCAGCGAGTGGCGCTTCACCGGCACCAGCTTGAGGATCCGGCGCACGTCGCGCACGAAGCCCATGTCGAGCATCCGGTCAGCCTCATCGAGGACGAACGTCTGCACGTTGCCGAGGCGCAGGTGGCGCTGGTCGACGAGGTCGAGCAGGCGACCCGGCGTGGCAACGAGAATGTCGACGCCGCGGGCGATGGTATTGACCTGCGGACGCTGGCCGACGCCGCCGAAGATGACGGTGTGCGTCAGCTTCAGATGGCGGCCATAGACCGCAATGCTTTCGCCGATCTGGATCGCAAGCTCGCGGGTCGGGGCCAGGATCAGGGCGCGCGGCGCGCCCGGCTGGGCCCGGCCGCCTTCAGCCGCGAGCTTGTGGAGCATCGGCAGCACGAACGCGGCGGTCTTGCCCGTGCCGGTCTCGGCGAGACCGAGCAGGTCGCGGCCTTCGAGCAGCACGGGGATCGACTGAGCCTGGATCGGGGTGGGGTTGATGTACTGCGCGTCGTTCAATGCACGCAGCAGGGGCTCGGCGAGGCCGAGCTCGGTAAAGGTCGTCGTCGTCACGGAATTCTATAGCTTTCTGCGCCACCCACGGGGCACACGGCCGCCGGATGGGCGTTCAAGGGCGCTGTTGGCCCCGGGCTGCGCACCGCAGCAAAGGCCGGATTGTTCGAAAAACGTCCCGGAGAGAACACTGTACGCTTCGCGGGATCACTCTAGGACCGACTTGCGAAGCAGCAGAGCGCTTGGCGCGCTCGCGGGACGACATCGCTCATATGGGGGATTCATCCCGCCGCGTCAATGCATTTCGCAGTTGCAGCAATTTTCGCGACTGAGTTGTAATGTCCCACCCGTCGCTCAGGCTAGTTACCAGGCCAATCCGGTCATCGCCGCGATCGGTGGTGCCGGATGGCGCGCAAACAACCGGCCAAGCGTCGCCTCGTCCAGGCTGCCCCCGCCCTCGATATGGAGCGCGCTGGCGATGAACACGGCGCGCAGGCCGGATGCCGCCGCCCCAGCGATGTCGGTTTTGATGCCGTCGCCGATCGCCAGAATGCGCGCACTATCGACGGCGTGACCGCGCGCTTCGGCGATCAGCTCTCGGGCGCGGGCATAGATCGGCGGATGCGGTTTGCCGGCATAAAGGACTTCGCCGCCGAGGCCCGCGTAGTTCTCCGCCAGCGCACCGGCGCAATAGACAAGCCGGTTGCCACGCTCGACGACGATGTCGGGGTTGGCGCAGATCATCGGCAGCCTGCGCGCGTGAATGTCGGCGAGCATGGCGCGGTAGTCGTCCGGCGTCTCGTGGTCGTCCTCGAACAGGCCCGTACAGACGACCGCGACCGCGCTGTCGATCGGCCCGCGGGTGACGTCGAGACCTTCGAACGTGCCGAGATAGCGGTCGGGTCCGAGATGGAAAACGGAATGTCCGGCAAACTTCGAAATCAGGACGCGTGTCACATCGCCGGACGTGACGATCGCGTCGTAAGCGGCGCGCGGCACGCCCATGCTGTCGAGATGGGCCTGCACCTCCGTGCCGGGATTGGGTGCGTTGCTGACGAGCACGACGGTTCCGCCGCCCGCGCGGAAACGGACGCACGCTTCGCCCGCCGGCCGATAGGGATTGATGCCATCGTGGAGCACGCCCCAGATGTCGCTGATCCAGGCATCGGCGGTGGATGCCAGCGGCGCGATCGAACGCAGCAGCGGAATGGCAGCGGCGGGACTGTCGGACATTGCGGCTCCGGGCGTGATCAACAGCAAAGAAGCGGGCGCTAAGCACCCGCTTCCAGATACATCAGGCTCTAGCTGAGCGGTAAGCCCGGATCAAGCCGCGCTGGTCCGCACCGCCGACCGGTCGACCTTGATCGGACGCGGCGCACCGAACAACCGCCCCTGACCGAGCAGGGCGCCGAAGCCGAACACCTTGACCAGTTCGCGCTCGTCGCCAATCCGGCCGACGATCAGCGAGAAGCCGAGATGCGACAGGTAACGGCAGAGATCAGCGGCCGGCACGACACCATGCGGGCCAGGCAGACCATCGAGGAACACCTGCGCGTCGAGGCGGATGAAGTCGAAGCCGTACTGCTTGAGGCCTTCGAAATCGACATCGAGATCGACGACGTCGACGAGCGCGTAGCGCAGGCCCGACTCGGACATCGCGGCCAAGGCCTCCCAGTGCGCCGGGCCGAACGCCCGGATTTCGCTCTGAGCAACCGACATCACGAGACGCGAAGCGACGGCCGCGTCCGGTGTCAGCGCTCCGACCAGCGCCTCATGGAAGGCACCGTCACGGATCGACTCACCCGAGACGCTCGAGAACAGCGACGCGTTCGAACCGCGTGCCGCGATCTGGCCGGCAAGGCGCGCCGACTGGACAACGGCCTGCCCATCGATCCTCGGCCAAAGCCCGGTGCCGGCAATCGTCCCGGCAAATGCGCTCGGGTCGAGCAACACGCCGTCTTCGTCGCGGAGCTGGACCGAAACCTCGTAATGGCGGGCTTTGTGGTCATCCAGGCCGAGGATCGGATCGAGGTAGACATCGATGCGCGCCGCATCGACAGCACCGGCAAGGCGCTCGAGCATGCCGTGATCATGGCGATCGGGCATCGCGCCAGCGCGGCCCTCGGGCGCACGCAGGGCAGTCGCGGCCTCGCGCAGCGCCCCGACTTGAGCATCGATCGCGTCGGGTGCATCACCATGGGCAACATCTGACGGCGCGATGGTCGCCTTGGCCTGTCCAGGAGCAACGACGGGCACGGTCGGCCCGTTGATCTGATCGGCGAGCCCCTTGATCAGCGACTGCATCATGGCGATGTCCTGCGCACGCGGATCAGCCGCGCCGCTCGCCAGCAACTCCATCTCATCATTGTCGTCGTCAGCAGCGGCCGACGGCTTGGACGCGGCGACCGGGGCCGGTGCGACAGGCCCTTTCGCGCCGCGCGACAGGGCCGCGCCTTTGCGCTCGCCCGCCGACGGCCCGAGGGGCGCCAGCGGCGGCGGCGGAGATGCCAGGGGCGGCGTCGCGCGGCCACCGGCTGGCGGCACGCCAGTGGCCCGCGCCGCGATCGCTTCGGCGCCAGCTGCGGCGCGTGCGGCCGCCTGCGCTTTGGTCTGCGGTCCGGGAGCGGACGCATCGGGGCCGCCCTTGGGCGCTGCCCGCTCGGCGATGTCAGCCCCGCGCGCGGGTTGTGCGACACCGGCGCGGCCCATCGCAAGCGTCGGCACGGCGCCATCGTGGCCCGGGTTTTTCGGCGGCGCCATCACCGGCCCGCCGGGCGCACCACGCGTTATGCCGACCGGCACGCCGAAGCGATCCGCACCGCCGACAGGCAGCCGCGCAGGCGGCGCATCGTCACCACGTCCTGGACGCCGCTCGACGAGACGACGCAACGTCGAGTTCTCGTCAGCGAGATCCGCGACTTCAGCGCTCAGCTCGGCGATATCGTAGCCACGCCGCACGACCGCATGCACGAGCAGCAAGCCCCAATAGCTCACAACGGCGATCGCGATCGCCGATGCAAGGCTGAAACCAAGGGTCGTACGCAGGGCGGCGCCGAAAGCCACAACCACGATCACGATCGAGAATTGAACGATCGTCTCGCGCAACCGGCCACCGGACTCGGATGCCGACACCGGCTCCAGGTCATCCGCCTCGAAGGCTGCGGTTTGTGTCATTGCAGTGCTCACCCCAATAGAATCCACCGAGGGCGAGTGTTCTCAGCGCGACCGCGATTCGCAACACGTGGGGCGAAACTGACACCAGGAAAAGTCTGAAGAAAGCGCCTCTTCCGGAGGGCAACGTGGCTTTTCTGCCGCTCGTCCCCAGGCGTCACGCTCCGGCGGCCGAATGCCGGGGCTGCTACTGCTCCTTGAGGAAGGCCGCTATGGCCTCGGCCGCCGCTTCGAGATTGCCGCGGCGCGTCACGCCCGAGCCACCGCGCGGGCCGAGATCGTGGTCCCCGTCGTGCGCCCAGTGGAAGCGGATCGTCGGCGGCAACGTCAGCGCCTCGACCTCGGCGCGGCTGCCGAACGGATCGCGCTCGCCCTGGACGAATAGAGCCGGCGCGGCGAGATCGGCGAGATGCGCGACGCGCAGACGCTCGGGTGTCTTTGGCGGATGAAACGGGTAGCCGAGGCAAACGAGACCATTGATCACGCCTTCGGCACGCAATGCATCGCAGACATGGCTCGCCACCCGCCCGCCCATCGATTTGCCGCCAATCGCCAAAGGCCCGTTGATGGTTGCAGCAGCGGCGCGCGCCGCGGCGATCATCTCGCCATCCAGCAGTTCCGCTTTCGGCGGAGGCCGACGCTTGCCGCCGTTGCGCCGAGCAGCCATGTACGCGAACTCGAAGCGCGCAACGCGAATGCCGCGCTCCGCAAGCATCGCACTGATATTCGACATGAACGGACTGTCCATCGCCGCGCCGGCACCATGCGCGAGCAGCAGCGTGGCCGAGGCCACCTCCGGCCCGGTCCAGAGCAACTCGGTTTTCGCTGCAGACGTCATCGCGCTGTGACCCAAAATTCGCCGCACGGATGGCCAATCTGCCACGCGTTCACCGATCTGGTGACCATTTCACCGCGGCCTCATTGACCCATGCTCCGCGGGGCGTCAAGAATGTGAGACGTTTCAGGTCGGATAGCGGAATGCGTGCATCAGGGCGATCATCGTTTTGGGGTGGGGTTTTTGTCGCCCTGTCCACACTGGTGGTGTGTCTCGCGTCTGCGAGCGCTTCACCTGAGGAAAAGCGCCGTCTGGTGATCGGCACCGCCGCGACCTTCGCCACTTTCGATCCCCACACGCTCGATGATGCGGCGCAAAATATCGCCCGCGTCAATTTCTACGATGGCCTGACGCGATGGGTCGGGAGCCCTCCGCGCCTGCAGCTCTGGCTCGCGCATCGCCAGGAGGTTTCGGCCGACGGCCAGATCCACACCTTCCATCTGCGCGAGAATGCCCGTTTCCATGACGGCACCCCCGTGCGGGCCGCCGATGTCGTCTATTCCATGGAGCGGCTGCTGGCCCTGAAACAGGGGCCGTACCCGTTGTTTGCCGACGTCATTGCACCGGGCGGCACCCGTGCCGTCAACGAACAGACGGTTGTCTTCAATCTCGTGCGCCCGATGCAGGGGTTCGCATCGCTGCTGCCGGAGCTGGCGATCGTCAATCGCGCGCTGGTCTCGACCAACGAGAAGAACAACGACTGGGGCCAGGAATGGCTGCAGCGCAACAGCGCGGGATCCGGCAGCTACATTCCCTTCCGCCGCGATCGTGAAGGCGCCTTCATCGCAACGCGCTTCGCCGAGCATTTCATGCCCGAATGGGGTGCCAACGCGATCGATGAGTTCGAGGTCCGCCTGCTGGCCGATCCCAACGAGCGCGTCGAAGCGCTGTTGAAGGGGCAGGTCGGCGGCATTCTCGGCCAGCTGACGCTGGACCAACTCGATCAGGTCCGCCGTGCGCCCGGGTTTCACGTCGTGGAACAGCCGACGCTGCGTCTGGTCCGCGGCGTCCTGCACAACCGGCGCGCCCCATTCAGCAACATCGACTTCCGCCGGGTGCTGGCTCACGCCTTCGACTACGAAGGACTGACGAAGGGGCTGCTGTCGGGCACGCTCGTCCGCAATGGATCACCGCTGCCGGATCTCATTTCGGGCAGCAAGGGACCGTCGCGCGGCTACAGCTTCGACCTCACGCGCGCCCGCGAGTTCCTCGAGCGCGTTCCCGGCCCCATTCCCGAGATCACGATCGGCGCCATTGCCGGCCAGCCGCACGCCGAGATGGCCGCCGCCATCCTCAAGCAGGGCCTCGACGCGCTCGGCATCAAGAGCCGTGTCGTTGCAGAGTCCGCCCAGGCCGTGTTTGCCCGCTCCCAAGACGAACGCCAGATGTTCGACGTCCTGTTCATGGTCGAGACGCGGCTTCCGCCCGATCCCGATCCCTGGATCGGCGCGCGCTACGTCTGCAAAGATGCGGGCCGGACGAACTACAGCTGGTATTGCAACGAAAGCGTCGATGCCCTCGTCGCCGAGGCCCGCCGCACTGCCGATCCAGCCGCCCGGTGGAAGAACTTCTCCGCGGCCGCAACCCTGATCGAAGCCGACGCGGCGGACCTTTGGATCGGCACCGCTGTCCGGCTCGGCGTGTTCGCCAATACTGTTTCGGGGATGGTGTTCAGCCCGCTCAGCGAGGGCCTCGACCTCCGGTGGGCCTCGATGGAACGGCGGATGGCCCAGTAGGCCCCCGCTGCGGGATCGGCACAACGCCAACCTCGATCCGGGCTCCAGGCGGCGGATTTGTACCTCTCCGCGCGGTGCGCCATGTCCGGACACCCGTTCAGAGGCGGTCTGAAGGACGATTTTGACCACAAACGCCGGAATCCGGTTCGGAAGGGCAACCGCGCCCTTGAAGTGGTCTCAAAATCAGGCCATATGCAGCAAACGCATAGCTGCCCGACCTCCCGTCGTCGGAACCGTAGCGACTCCCCAGGAAGCTAAGCATGTCCCATCCTCGACACGCCAAGGTCATCATCCTCGGCTCCGGCCCGGCCGGCTACACCGCCGCGATCTATGCCGCGCGGGCGCTGCGCAAGCCGTTGCTGATCCAGGGCA
>CAZKZT010000187.1:0-7479 GCA_964557265.1 uncultured Hyphomicrobium sp. | reverse complement strand
CGAGGTTGCCGAGCACGACATCGACCTGATTGATCAGCTCCGGCAGGCGGGCGCGCAGCTTGGCATTCTGCGGCGGCATGAAGTGGATCATGCGCTCGAGGCGCACCGGGAGCTGGCGGTAGGGATCGGGCGCCCCGGTTGCGAGAGGGACGTAGAATTTCGCCGGGCTGCGGGTCACGCTCATGGACGCCTCGTTGTCGCGCGGACGCTTGGACCGATGGCGGCCGTCATCGGCCGTACCGCCCATGTTGTAGCGCGCTGTTCGCAGATGCGAAAGGCGAGGATCGCCTCTGGCCGTTCAGTCCGTTTTCTCGTCCGCGTTCCTGGCGACCCAACGGGTGTTCCACCACATCCACTGCTCCGGGTTCTCCCGGATCCACTTCTCGAACATGCCGATCATGCTGATCGTGAGCGCTTTCGTGTCCGCCGCGCGTGAGGCTGTGCGCGGCAGTGGCAGTTCGACCATGTCGATGCGGAAGCGGCTGTCCGTGCCGGTGCGGAGGCACTGTCCGACCCAGACCGTGGCGCCGAGATGTCGTGCGATCATCGCCGGTACCGGGGTCACGCGCGTGAAGCGGCCGAGAAATGGCACCACCAGCCCCCGGCGCTCGTAGTGGTCGCTGACGAAGCCGATCGCGCCGTTGTGGCGCACGTGATCGACGAGCAGCCGCGCGGTCCGGTGGCCGCTGCCGGCTTCGGTCTCGGCGCCCTTGCCGAGCAGCCCGGACGGGTACAGTGGCTCGCGGTAACTGCGTAGCAGCCGGTCGAGATAGGGATTGTTGAGCGGGCGATAGACGCCCGCGGGTGCGCGACCCGCAGCGGTCATCGGCCAGATCGCCAGCTCCCAGTTGCCGATGTGCGCGGTCACGCCGACGGAGGGGCCGGTGCCGCTCACCCGCTCGCGCCACACGCCCTCGCCGGTGACTTCGAACCGGGAGGGATCAGCGATGATACGGTCGATGTAGAACGTCTCGGCAAAGGTGCGGCCCATGTTGGCCCACATCGCCCGCGCGATGCCTCGGCGCTCCGTTTCGCTGCGTTCGGGGAAAGCGATGGCCAGGTTGTCGAGCGCGCGCCGGTTCTGACGCAGCCACGGGCCTATGAGGCGTGACGCCCACGCGATGAAGCCGACGCTCACGCGCATCGGTACGGCGCGCGCCAGTTGGATCATGAGCCAGATGAATGCGAATTCGATGCGGTACTTGAGGTCGCGCACGCGCCCGATGCCCCGCTCTTGCGGCGGTGTGGACGGTTGTGTCGGCGGCGTGCGCAGGATCTGATCCATGACCTACGACCACCGCCGGTTGGACCACATCCACTGCTCCGGCGCCTCCCGGATCCAGTTTTCGAATTCTCGCTGCATCTCAGTCGTGATCCACTTGATATCGTCGGCCTGGCTCGCGGTGCGCGGAACCTTCAGTTCCTTGAGCTCGATCCTGAAGCGGCTCTGATGGCCGACGCGGAGGCACCGTGCCAGCCAGATACGCGCGCCAACCCGCCGCGCAATCATCGCCGGAATGACCACAGACGGCGCCGGTTTGCCGAAGAACGGGACCGGCATGCCATATTTATCGTACAGATCGCAGACCAATCCGAGCCGCCCGCCACGGCGGACGAAGTCCATGATCTGACGCGCTGTCTTCTGGCCTTCCTGTATATCCCCGTCGACTTTCCCCTTACCGAGCAGGCCGCCTGGGTAGAGGTCGGCCCGTTGGCGGCGCAAAAATGCATCGACATAGGGGTTCTTGACTGTGCGGTAGACCGCCGCAGGATTGGCGCCCGCAATGGTCAGTGGCCAGATTGCCAACTCCCAGTTGCCCATGTGGAGCGAGACGCCAATCGCCGGCCCGACTTTGTCCTTGTAGCGGGCGAACACCTTCTGGCTGGCGATCTCGATGCGGTCCGGTTCGGCAATCAGCCGGTCGATCTGCATGGTTTCGGCCATGACGCGGCCGAGGTTGCCCCACATCGCCAGGGCGATCGCTTCACGTTCGGCGGGGGTTTTCTCAGGGAACGCGATCTCGAGATTGGCGAGCGCCCGTTTGTGGCGGCGGTTGCGTGGCGCCGCCTTCTGCCAGACCCATGCCGAGAAGTTGCCGGCCATATCGAGGGGCATCAGGCGCACCAGCCCTACCAGCAGGCGCAGGGCTGCATATTCGAGCCGGTAGCGTAGATCACGCAGCATCGTCTTCAGCCGAGCTCCGATGCTTTCGATCCGATTTCCTTGCGCGGACAGGTGCTCTGCCCCATGCATTGCCCGACTTGGGCTGACCCGTTGCGCCCGTCAACCCCTTGGGCGGAGACAGCGGTGGGTTTTGGCGGTGCCGTATGTCTGAATTGCGAGGGGGTATGCCCTTGCAGTCGCAGCACGAATTTCCAGATCCATGATACCGTGCGTATCGGCACCGGAGTGTGCCCTTGGCGCAACTCTCATTCCGGCAATTTTGCATCACCATGACAACGCCCATCATCCGCAGCGCGGGCCCTCTGTTTGAGCGTTATCGCGTGCTCCTCTGCGACATTTGGGGGGTACTGCACGATGGCGTCACGGCCTATCCGGGCGCCAACGATGCGCTCCCGCGCTTCCGCGCCGCCGGCGGCGTCGTGGTTCTCGTCTCCAACGCACCGCGTCCGGGTTTCTCGGTCGCCGATCTGCTGGACGAAAAGGCCGTTCGCCGCGACGCCTGGGATGCGATCGTCACCTCGGGCGACATCGCGCTCCGGCATATCGCCGAGGCGGGTTACAAACGTCTCTACCGGATTGGTCCGGAGCGCCGTGACAGCTCATTTTTTCAAGGTTTGCCGGGGCCGCACGTCCCGATCGAGGCGGCCGAGGCTGTCGTCTGCACCGGCCTGAACCGGGATCGCGAGGAACAGCCCGAAGCCTACCTTCCCGTGCTCGAATCGGCCCGCGCGCGCGGGCTGCCGTTCATCTGCGCCAACCCCGATCTGGCGGTGCACGTCGGCGCAGACCTGCTGCCTTGCGCCGGTGCGATCGCGGCCCTCTATGAGGAGCTCGGCGGTACGGTGTACTGGGCCGGCAAGCCACGGCCCGTCGCCTATCAGACCGCACTCACACGCGCCGCAGAACTGAAGGGCACCGCTGTCGACCCCGCATCGGTCCTTGCCATCGGTGATGCGGTGCGGACCGACCTGGCGGCCGCCGAGGGGGCCGGTGTCGACTCGCTCTTCATTGCCGGCGGGCTTCATCGGGACGAACTGGTCGGCGGCGGCGCGATCGATCCGATCCGGCTTGCGGCGTTACTTTCACCGCCGGCGCCGCAGCCCGTGGCCACGATGGTCCATCTCGCCTGGTGAGCGGTCCGTTCACGCGTCGCCGAAACGGGCGACCGGCCTGAAGATTCTACGCAATCGTGACCTAAGCCAAGGTGCGTGCTGCGGCGCGCCGTGCTAACTCTTGGCGCAACTGGCAGGGGGCCGCGCACGACGCCATCGGTGCGCCCGCGCCCCTTTTTTGGCTCGTCGGACGGGGTTCTCTCTGAATGCGTATAAGCAGGTTCTTCATCGATCGGCCGATTTTCGCAGCCGTCGTCTCGATGTTCATCACGATTATCGGCGCTGTCGGCTACATGGCGCTGCCCGTCACCCAGTTTCCCGAGATCTCCCCGCCGACGATCACGATCAGCGCGACCTATCCCGGCGCGGGGGCGCAGACCGTCGCGGATACCGTCGCTGCCGTCATCGAGCAGGAGATCAACGGCGTCGACGGCATGATCTACATGTACTCGCAATCGACGCAGCAAGGCACGATGTCGATCACCGTGACCTTCGAGGTCGGCTACGACATCGACAAGGCGCAGGTGCTGGTCCAGAACCGCGTCGCCGCGGCCGAGCCGCGATTGCCGGAGGAGGTGCGCCGGTCGGGCGTGCAGGTGCGCAAGAACTCGCCCGATATGCTCCTGATCGTGCACATGGTGTCGCCCGACAACACCTACGATCAGGTCTACATCTCGAACTATGCGTTGTTGAACGTGAGAGATGTCCTCGCGCGTGTGCAGGGCGTTGGCGAGGTCAATGCGTTCGGCGCGCGCGAGTATTCGATGCGTGTGTGGCTCGATCCCGAGCGCATTGCGGGATTGAACGTAACGGCGGAGGAAATTCTCGCCGCGCTGCGCCAGCAGAATGTTCAGGTCGCCGGCGGTGCCATCGGCGAGCCACCGATGCCGAGCCAGGGAGCCTTCGAGCAGTCGCTGCAACTGCGCGGCCGTCTCGTCGAGGCGCGTGAATTCGAGGACATCGTCATCAAGACGGGCGCTGACGGCCGGACCGTCAAGCTCAAGGACGTGGCGCGCGTCGAACTCGGCGCCATCTCGTACAGCACTTACGGTTACATGGACGGCATGCCCGCGACGGTGCTCGCGGTGACGCAGGCGCCGGGCAGCGACGCGCTGAAGTCCGCGCGCGAAGTCCGCGCCCTGATGGCGGAGGTTGCCAAGAGTTTTCCACGCGGTCTCGAGTATCGCATCATCTACAATCCGACCGAGTTCATCGAGGTCTCGATCGAAGCATTGATGAAGACGATCCTCGAAGCGATCGCGCTCGTGGTCCTGGTCATTATCCTGTTCCTGCAGACGTGGCGCGCGACGCTTATTCCGTTGCTCGCCATTCCGATTTCGCTGATCGGCACGTGCGCCGTGATGCTGGCGCTCGGCTATTCGATCAATTCACTGACGCTCTTCGGTCTCGTGCTTTGCGTGGGCATCGTGGTCGATGATGCGATCGTGGTGGTCGAGAACGTCGAGCGACGGCTGCGTGAGGGCTTCTCGCCGATCGAGGCCGCGCGGACGACGATGGACGAAGTCGGTGCCGCGCTGATCGCGATCCTCCTGGTGCTCGTTGCGGTCTTCGTGCCCTCGGCCTTCATCGGCGGGATTACCGGCGCGTTCTTCCGCCAGTTCGCCGTGACCATCGCGACGGCAACGGTGATTTCGGTGTTCGTCTCGCTGACGCTGTCGCCGTCCCTCGCCGGTCGCCTGTTCAAGCCGCACGAGGAGCATCAGGAGAACCACCGCAAGACGTTCGGTGAGATTATTTTCTGGCCCGTGCATGCGTTCTTCCGTCTTTTCAATCGCGTGTTCGGCGCGATCGAGAACGGCTATGCGAAGTTCGTCCGCGGCCTCTCCTGGGCGTCGCCACTGATGCTGATCATCTACGTCGGCCTGATGGCTGGCGCGTATGTGCTGGTGACCTCGACGCCGACGGGCTTCATCCCCGCGACCGATCGCGGTGCCGTCATCGTCTCCATGAGCCTGCCGCCAGGCGCGTCTGTCGAGCGCACCAACGAAGTCTTCGAGCAGGCGAACGAGATCGTTCTCTCGACGCCGGGTTTCAGAAACACGTCCGGTTTCGTCGGGCGCAATGGCACGACGTTTACGAACGCCTCGAATGCGGCGGCGCTCTTCAGCATTCTCGAGAACCACGACGAGCGCGATCGTCTCGGCCTGACGCTCGACAAGATCACCGCGGATTTGCGCCAGCGGCTCTCGGTCATCAAGGATGCAAACATCCTGGTGTTCGTGCCGCCGGCCGTGCGCGGCATGGGCAACGCCAGCGGGTTCTCGATGCGTCTGCAGGATCGTCAGGCGCTGGGATCGGCGGCGCTTTACAATGCGTCGCAGGACTTGCTGGCGGCAGCACGCACAGAGCCGGGCATCGCCAACATCTTCAGCACATTCCAGGTGTCGACGCCGCAGGTGTTCGTCGATGTCGATCGCGTCAAGGCGCAGATGCTGCGCGTGCCTGTCAGCACCATCTTCGAGGCGCTGCGCATCTACATGGGCTCCGCCTACGTCAACGACTTCAACATGTTTGGCCGCCCGTACAGGCTTGTGATTCAGGCCGATGCGAGCTTCCGTGCCGATCCGGCGAACGTCTCGCGCATTCGCGTGCGCAATGCCGATGGCCAGATGGTGCCGCTCGGCTCGCTTGTGACCTTCCGCGAGACAGCCGGCCCGGAGCGCGTGCCACGCTACAATCTCTTCCCCGCGGTCGAGGTCAATGGTTCGGCAGCGCCCGGCGTCTCTTCGGGGCAGGCGCTCGAAATCATGCAGCGGGTCGCCGCGGAGACATTGCCGCCGGGGATCACCTTCGAGTGGTCCGATTTGTCCTTCCAGGAGAAGCGCGCGGGACGGACGGGCTATCTGATTTTCGCGTTGTCGGTGCTGTTCGTGTTTCTTGCACTCGCCGCGCAGTACGAGAGCTGGACGTTGCCGCTCGCGATCATCCTGATCGTGCCGATGTGCCTGCTCGCCGCGACGTTTGGGGTCTGGTGGGAAGGCAAGGACATCAACATTCTCACCCAGATATCGTTCGTCGTGTTGATCGGCCTCGCCTCGAAGAACGCGATCCTCATCGTCGAGTTCGCGCGTCAGCAGGAGGAGATGGGCAAGGATATCGTGACCGCGACCGTCGATGCCTGTCGCATGCGGTTGCGCCCGATCATCATGACCTCGCTCGCCTTCACGCTCGGTGTCGTGCCGCTCTATCTGGCGACCGGCGCGGGTTACGAGATGCGTCAGGCGCTGGGCATCGCGGTATTCTGGGGCATGATCGGCGTCACAATGTTCGGTCTCATATTTACGCCGGTGTTCTACATCGTCATTCGCCGGATCACCGAGTGGCGCAGGCGGCGTAAGGAGGGCCGGCGTCAGGGGACGATCGCGCCGGCGCCGGCGCCCGCCGAATAGCCGGGCGCCTGCCCGGCGGCACCCATGCAGAATGCGAGCACTCTCCCGATCGACGATGTGCTGCCGGACATCGCGGCGGCGCTGGAATCTGGCACGTCGGCTGTCGTCGTGGCGCCGCCGGGCGCGGGTAAGACGACGCGCGTTCCGCTGGCCCTGCTCGCCGCGCCATGGCTTGCAGGTCGCAAGATCCTTCTGCTCGAACCGCGCCGCCTCGCCGCGCGCGCCGCGGCCGAACGCATGGCGTCGCTGCTCGGCGAGCGCGTCGGCGAACGTGTCGGCCTGCGCGCGCGCCTCGACACTCGCGTCGGCCCGGCGACGCGCATCGAGGTCGTCACCGAAGGTGTTTTTACGCGTCTGATCCTCGATGATCCGGAGCTCGGCGGCATTGGTGCGGTCCTGTTCGATGAGTTCCACGAGCGTTCTCTCGACGCGGATCTCGGGCTCGCACTGACGCTCGATGCGCGGGCCGGATTGCGAGAGGATCTGCGCGTTCTCGTTATGTCGGCCACACTCGACGGCGCGCGGGTGGCACGGGCGCTTGGCGACGTTCCGATGATCGAGAGCCAGGGGCGCGCGTTTCCCGTTGCGACCCGTTATCTTGGGCAGGGTAACGGCGCGCGCATCGAGGATCGTGTTGCCGACGCGGTAAAATTGGCGCTCGCTACGGAGGCCGGATCGATCCTCGCCTTCCTGCCGGGACAAGGCGAGATCGTGCGTGTCGCTGAGCGGCTCAGCGCGGCCGCGCTTTCATCCGATGTTGATGTGGTGCAGT
>CAZKZT010000186.1:0-7506 GCA_964557265.1 uncultured Hyphomicrobium sp. | reverse complement strand
CCGGCCGCCGCCCGACTGCATCTGGCGCATGAAGAAGATCCACACCGCGATCAGGAGCAGCATGGGGAACCACGAGAGCAGCACGTTGAAGATCGAGGGGACGTCCTCGTCCTTCGGCCGCGCGGTGATGCGGACGCCCTTCTTGTTCAGGCGCTCGACGAGGGTCGGATCCTCGGGCGAGAAGCTGGTGAACGCGCGCGACTTATCGGTGTACTGTCCAGTGATGCGATTGCCCTGGATGGTGACCTCGGAGATGTTCCCCGCGTCGACCTGAGCCAGCAGCTCAGTGTAGCTGATCTCGTTTCCACCGCGCCGCGCCTGGCCCGGATTCTGGAACATATTGAAGAGCATAACCAAGAGAAGGGCGATGACGACCCAGATCGCCAAATTCCGGAAATGCGTGTTCATCTAGACCCCTTCCTGGTGGCGCCTGGGCGCCCGTCGCGGCGAACCTCGCTCGCACGGTACGCTCTCAGCCTCATTGGCCCGGCCCACGGATGCTCTCCATAAGATAGGGAGGTGGCGTCAACTTGCCAAGAATTGGTGTACAAAAGAAGCTTCCGCGCCCGCAACTTGCTGAAAAGCGGTGAACGAACCCATTCTGAACCGGGTCCGCAGCGTGGTGGCTGAACCCACCGATCCTGGCTTCGCCACCGTCTAGCCGAAAACAATGGCGCCCTGCATCACATTGTTTGCGTCACGATGACGCTCGCGGCTGCTGCTGCCGCCATGGCGAGCAGCAGGATCTTGAGGGGCAGGCGCCGTCCGGGCTGGCCCGAGACCGGTGCCGAGGAAGGTAGAGCCGCCTGATCCAGGCGGAGGGTTGGACCGTTGGGATGGGGCGCCGTGCGAGGGGCAGCCCCGAGGACGCGGGCGACGAGGACGGTCGTATTGTCCTGCCGGGCCAGCTTCCGGTCCGTGACCTTCCGGAGAAGGGCCGTGCAGATCGCCTCTGCGCCGCTTTCGTAGCTTCGATCGATCGCAAACGCGATTTCCTGATCGCTCAGCGTATTCAGCCCGTCGCTTGCCAGCAGCAGTACATCGCCGACTTCCAGCGCCACGTCATGGGCTGGGGCGTCGATCTCCTCTATTTCGCGACCCGTCAGCGCTGAGACGAGCACCGACCGGACGCTGAGCACGGCTTCGTCGGTCGGCGCGTACCCGTCGCGGATCATCATCCCGGCCTGGGAATGGTCGGCATTGAGTTTCGACAGGCGGCCGCCACGGCAGACATAGAGATGGCTGTCCCCGACGCTGATCCAGCGTACGGCCCCATCAGTGACGATGGCTGCGACGGCGGTGCTTGCCATCCCGCGACGGTCGTCTGCCGGGTCCGCTGCAGCGAGGATCCGCGCGTTGATGTCCTCAAGTGCGCCGTGCAGTGCCTGCGCGTGTGCGGCCGCATGGTCGAACCGGCCGCTCTCCGCCGCGTCCCGGAACGCCTCGATGACGATCTTCGCTGCGAGAGCGCCATCGGCGTGTCCACCGAGGCCGTCGGCGAGCACCAGCAGCGATGCGCCGTCACCCGTGCCGAGCGCGACAGAGCAGGCGGCATCCTGCTGCTCGGCGCGCGTGCCGATCGCGTCGGCTTGGGCGATATCGAGTTCGATCATGGCGCCCGCTTCTGCTGCCGCGTGAGGGCGCCAGTCCACCGTGCGCCTGTTCATCGAGCCACGCTATCACGATGGGGCCCCGATGCAGCAATACGCAGGCACCCCTTGCGCCGTCAGATCGCGACGTTGTCGATCAGGCGCGTCGTGCCGAGCCAGGCGGCGACGAGCACGCGGCCGGGGCGTCCACTGCCGGGCACGTAGGTTTTGAGGGTTTCTGCGTCTCTCACTGCGACGTAGTCGATCTTGCCGAAGCCGCCGGCGGTCAGCCGTTCCGACGCATCGGCGCAGGCTTTCTCGCTCGCTTCGCCCGTGCGCACCTTGTTCGCGACGGTGACAATCACATCATGCACCAGTCGTGCGGTTCGGCGTTCCTCGGCGGTGAGATAGCGGTTGCGGCTCGACATGGCGAGGCCGTCCGGCTCGCGCACGGTTGGCGCACCAATGATCGTCAGCGGCATGTCGAGATCGCGCACGATCTGGCGGATCACGGCGAGCTGCTGGAAGTCCTTCTCGCCGAACACCGCGACATCCGGCGTCACCTGCTGGAACAGTTTCGTGCATACGGTCGCGACACCGCCGAAGAAGTGCGGGCGGAAATCCGTCTCGAGGCCTTCGGCGGCACCCGCTGGCACGACGCTGGTCGCGAAGCCATCCGGATACATCTCCTTCGCGGTCGGCGCCCAGGCGAGGTTGCAGTCGGCGCGGGCAAGCTGCGCGAGGTCATCGTCGAAGGTGCGCGGATAGGTCGAGAAATCCTCGGTCGGTGCGAACTGCGTCGGGTTGACGAAGATCGACGTGACGACGCGGCTGCAGGTCTCGCGCGCGATGCGCACGAGCGAGATGTGGCCTTCATGTAGCGCGCCCATGGTCGGGACAAGCCCCACACGATGGCCTTCGTTGCGCCAGGTCCGCACGCGCTGCCGCAAGTCGGCGACGGTGCTGCTGACGGGGATTGGATGGCCGGACATGGCGGTCTCCAGGAAATGCGTCGTGGAGGCTTCGAAATTGCAGCACGCGCCGGGCAAATCAAGGCCCGCGTGCGCAATACCTGGAATTACGACGTTCGCGGCAGCAGGAACGTCAGCAGGCCAAGAGCCGGCACCCATGCGACCATCTTGAACACGGCAATGATGCCCCACCAGTCGGCGAACAGGCCGAGCACAGCGGCACAGAGTCCCCCGAGGCCGAAAGCGAGCCCATAGAACAGGCCGCCGACCAGCCCCACGCGATGCGGCACGAGGTCGATCGCGTAGATGAGGATCGCCGAGAAGGCGCTCGCCATGATGAGGCTGATGATGACGCTGAGGACGCCCGTCCAGAACAGGTCGGCATAGGGCAGGATGATTGCGAACGGCAGCGCGCCGACGATCGACAGCCAGATCACCCGATGACGCCCGATGCGATCGCCGACCATGCCGCCGATGATCACGCCGATCGCGCCGACGACGAGATAGATGAACAGCATGATCTGCGAGAGCTGCACGGACACGCCAAAACGCTCGATCAGGTAGAACGTGTAGTAGGACGTGAAGGCTGCCGTGTAGGCATTCTTCGACAGCAGGATCAGAATGAGAATCGCCATCGCGAACAGCACGTGCCCGGTCGGCAGGAGCGCGCCGGTGTGTGCTGCGGCGGTGCCGGCGGACGACTTCGCGGCGACGGCCGCCTGTTCGCGCCGCATCGCGACGTAGCGCGCGCCCGTCCACGCCATCAGCACGATCGCGATGAGGCCGACGACCGACATCCACGCGAGGCTCGATTGCCCGCGCGGTACGACGAACATCGCGGCAAGCAGCGGACCCGCCGCATAGCCGACGTGGCCGCCGATCTGGAAGATGCCTTGGGCGAAGCCTTGCTGACCGGCTGCCGCGTGGCGCGCCATCCGCGTCGCCTCGGGGTGAAATACCGCCGAGCCGAGTCCGACCAGCGCCGCCGAAATGAGCACCGCCACGTAGTTCGGCGCGAATGCGAGGCCGAACAGCCCGGCGAGCGTCGAGCACATGCCGGCAACCATCGCATAGGGCCACGGCCGCTTGTCGGTGACATAGCCGAGCAGCGGCTGCAGCAGCGACGACGTCACCTGGAACGCCAGCGTGATAAGCCCGATCTGGGCGAAGTCCAGCGCGTACGTCTCCTTGAGGAGAGGGTACATCGCCGGGATCATCGACTGGATGAGATCGTTCAGCAGATGTGCGCCACTCAGCGCCACCAGGATCGGCAGCAGCGGGCGCGCGGACGCTTTCGGTTGTGCGAGGGTGGCTGTCATGGCCGCGGAGGAATGGTCCCGCCCGCGCGCGCCGTCAACTGACAACTGATGCGCGCATGGCGGGCCTCAGGATGCCGCATCGCTTTTGCGGCACCGCAGCAAGTTCAGAACCGGCCGCCGCGATTGTAGCTGCCGACAAGCTGGTTGTAGTCCTTCGACAGCCGTGCGGGCGAACCTTCGACCATCCAGCCACCACCGCCCGACTGCATCAGCATCCTGTCGCCCTGGCTGTAAGGGACCTTGTCGCGCACGCGGCGCATCAGCATTTTCGCCGTCGTAAGGAAGGTCTTGGCGTCGCGCACATAGCTGGAGCCGACCTTGCTGCCCTTGTTCTCGGCGGCGTAGTCCTCGGTGGTTTTGACGATCGCCTCGTACTCTTCGATCGCCTTGATGAAGGCTGCGAGATCGGGCGGGGACGCCTGCTGCGCACGCATGACGTACTTGGCGGAAAGCATCACCGCTTCGACGTGATAGCGGTCCTTGATCCCTTCCGTCCGCTCGATCTCGGCAAGACGCGCGCGCGCCTGCTTGTCTTGCTCCTCGTCGACGATCTTACGCAGCTTCTCGTCCGCTTTCGCGAAGGCGTCCCAGGCGGCGACGAGGCGCGGATGCAGCGCCCGGCCCTTGGCCATCTTGTCGTCCTTGTAGTCCTGCTGGGAGTAATAATCGTCGGCTTCCTTCAGCAGCGGCTCCAGTGCCACCACAGCCGTAACGTAGGCCGATGATGCGGTTTCGAGTTCGGGTTCGCGTGGTTCGAGCGCGTTGGCCTTCTCGACGCCCTGCTGGCAGCGGGACGTGTCGTAGATCGTGTAGGTGCCGTAGATGACCCGTTCCTTGCCCGTGGGCCCCGACTTGGCGGCCCACGAGAAGTAGCGCGACCGCGAGGAATACGAGCGCTCCGACAGGCGGTTGAGACACTCGACCGCGGCGTTGAGCTTCTGCGTCAGCACCTTGGACTGCGGTGTCGCCGTCGTCTGGGTCAATGACGACTGAGCGAGAACGGGCGGTGCGAAGAAGACAACAGCGCCGATGGCGGCGGCAATGGCGGGTACGGTTCTCATGGAAGTTCTCCCATCGGCAAATGCCAGCATCGCTCAGGTCGAAGGTTCAACCGAAACCTTGCCCTCATTGTGCGACACGCGAAAGCGGTTAATGGCGGGGTTGGTTTCTATTGGTCGCGGCTGACGGCCGTTTGGTTCACGGCAGTTGATCCGTCACATACAACGTGATGCGGAGCCCGCCGTTGGCGACCGGTGGGCCGGGTGGCTTGAACGGCAGATCGGTCGCGCGGGCGAGCCTCGCGTCGTTGGTGATCAGGCCGACGCGCCACCCCGCGAAACGCGTCCGCAGCGTTGCGCCGAGCGCCCGATACAACGCGTCGAGCCGCTTCTTATCGCCGATACGGTCACCATAAGGCGGATTGATGATGACGAGCCCGGGCGAGCCGTCGGGCGGCATCAAATCGCTGATGGCGTGCTGTTGGAATGTGATCAGGGGAGCGACGCCTGCTCGCTCGGCGTTGGCGCGGCTCATCTCGATCGCACCCGCGTCACGGTCGCTGCCGTAGAAGCGCACGCTCGATGTCGCCGGCGCGGGCGCGCGACGCATCTCGGCCCACGCGTCAGCATCGAACGTCGCGAGCTGCTCGAACGCAAAGGCGCGCTCGCGCCCCGGCTTCAATCCGGCCGCGATCTCCGCCGCCTCGATGACGAACGTGCCGGAGCCGCACATCGGATCGACGACCGGCTCGGTGCCGCTGTAGCCGCACGCGCGCAGGAACAGCGCGGCCATCGTCTCGCGCATCGGGGCCTTGGCCACGGCGATCTTGAACCCGCGCTTGTGCAGCAGCTCGCCCGACGTATCGACGCTGATCGTGCAGATGTCGTTCTCGATGCGCGCCATGATCGTAACGGCGGCGTCGTCCGCGGCACGTGCGCCAATCGCCGCGCGGATCGCGTTTGCGATGCGCTCCGTCGCCGCGCCCGAGTGAAAGATCTTCGACGTCCGGCACGTCGCCTCGACGCGGAATGGCACATCGGCGCGGAGGACAGCGGCCCAAGGCACGCGGCGCGCGCGCTTCTCGAGCTCGTCGAGTTTCAAGACGCGGAATGAATCGATGCGCGCGAGCACTTTGTTGGCGCCGCGCACGTTGAGATTGGCACGCCACACGTCGCGCCAGTCGCCCTTGACGGTTACGCCGCCCGCAACCTGCTTTGCCGCCCTGAACCGGAGCGAGCGAATTTCATCGTACAGCACGGCTTCGAGGCCGGGTGCCGTGGCAAGGAAGATCTCGAAATGACCGCTGGCGTCCATAGCTATTCGAGCGGCGCCAGCCGCGTGTCGAGCGCGAGCACGAGGCACCAGTGCGGCTCGAAGTTCGCACCCATCGGCCAGACATTGGCGCGGAACGCTTCGAGCAATCCTTCCTCGTACTTCTTGAACCACGACTTCTGGCAGAGGATGAACTTGGTCGCCGCGAAAATCGACTCGCGGTCGATGATGCACAGCACCGTCATGTCGGGGTGGCGATCGAGATACGCCTGCACGGCCAGCATCAGCGTCGGATAGCCGGGATGCAGCATGTCATCGAGCACGATGACGCCGCCGTCGCGGATCACCGCTGTCGCGAGTTCCAGATCCTTGGTCAGTGCCGCTTGCGTGTGCTCGCCATCGACGTGGATCAGGCGCACCTTCTCGCCGCCGAGCTTGGCGAGCAGCTCCTCGGGCGCGATTTTGTTGCTGTCGGCTTTCCAGGTGATGCGCTTGTCGGCGGGCACGCCATGCCGCGCGCAGTTCGCCTCGAAGCGCTCGATCACCTGCGGGTTCGGCCACTCGAAAATGTCGATGCCGAGGGCGCGTTCGCCGTCCTGCAGCGCCTTGGCGAGCGCGATGAAGAAGCGGCCCTCGAATGCGCCAAGCTCTGCGATCGGCCCCTTGACGCCGAGCTCGGACTGCACGCGCATGAGTCCGCACGTGACCGCCGCCGCGAACCGCGACGACATGCCGATCACCTTGTCGTAATGGCCGTCGAGGTAGGCATCGACGGCGGGGATACCGGAGACAACAGTGGCCGGATCAGTCATGCGCATTCCATTTTCTATCGTCCAGGAGCGCGACGCGCGCCAGGTCTAAAAGCCATACAATGCGGCGCGCTCCGGATCCTTCGTCGCCACCAGCTTGGCGAGATCGACGATCACCTTCGCCTGCTTCCATGTCGCGTCATCCTGGAACTTGCCGTCGACGATCGCGGCGCCGGTGCCGTCCGGCATGGCGGCGATAATCTTCTTCGCGAATGCGACCTCATCAGGGTCGGGGCTGAAGACGCGTTTGGCGATGTCGATTTGCGTCGGGTGCAGCGACCATGCGCCGAGGCAGCCTTGCAGGAACGAGTTGCGGAACTGGGACTCGCACGCCGCGAGGTCCGAGAAATCGCCGAAGGGTCCGTAGAACGGTTTGATCCCGACGCTGAGGCAGGCATCGACCATCTTCTGCACGGTGTAGTGCCAGAGGTCCTGCTGCGCGAAGGCGCGTTTGCTGCCGTCGCTCGTCGTGTCAGCGATCACGCCGTAGTCGGGATGGCCGCCGCCGACGCGCGTCGTCTTCATGGCGCGCGAGGCTGCGAGATCG
>CAZKZT010000185.1:0-7546 GCA_964557265.1 uncultured Hyphomicrobium sp. | reverse complement strand
GAACAGCCGCCGTGGCCTCATCCGAACCACCACCACGGCCTGCGGAGACTGCCCATGTTCACCCTGTCGGAACTCGAAGCCGCTGCCGAAATCGTTGGCGGTCACATGCCGCCGACCCCACAATACCGCTGGCCGCTCCTGTCGCGCCGCGCCGGCTGCGACGTCCACGTCAAGCACGAGAACCACTCGCCGATCGGCGCCTTCAAGGTGCGCGGCGGCATCATCTACATGGATGAACTCGTACGCTCGGGCGCCAAGGTTGCAGGCGTGATTTCCGCGACGCGCGGCAATCACGGCCAGTCGGTCGCGCGCGCCGCCACTGCGGTCGGCCTCGAGAGCGTGATCCTGGTGCCGCATGGCAATTCGACCGAGAAGAACGCCGCCATGCGCGCCTTCGGCGCCGAACTCATCGAGCACGGCGCCGATTTCGATGAAGCGAAGGATGAGGCGATCCGGCTCGCTGAAACGCGCAATCTCCACATGGTGCCGAGCTTCCACGCGGCGCTCGTGAAGGGCGTCGCGACCGGAAGCCGCGAATTCCTCACCGCATTCGACGACCTCGACACCGTCTACGTGCCGATCGGCATGGGCTCGGGCGTGTGCGCGATGATCATGGCCCGCGACCTGCTCGGCGCCAAGACAGAGGTGGTTGGCGTGGTCTCGGCCAACGCGCCCTGCATCGCGCTTTCAGTCGCCGCGGGCAAACCGGTGCCGACCAACACCGCGGCCACCTTCGCCGATGGCATGGCGTGCCGCGTGCCCGACGCGAGCGCACTCGCCGTCATCAGCAAGGGCGCCGCGCGCATCGTTACCGTCGCCGAAGACGAGATCGCCGATGCCATCCGCACCATCTACGAGGACACCCACAATCTCGCCGAGGGCGCAGGTGCGGCCGCCTTTGCGGCATTGATGCAGGAGCGCGGCAAAATGGCCGGAAAGCGCGTCGGCGTGGTGCTCTCCGGCGGCAACATCGACCGCGCCGTTTTCGCGGAAGTGCTGGCGGGACGGACGCCCAAGGTTTGAGGCGCTCGAACGATCTGCGAATAAGGTTGCAGATCATCGGTTTGAAGAAGGTTTCGCCTTCCGGCGCCGGTTGCGCTATGCCATCGTTCGCACGCCCGTTCCGGAGCGCCATTGTGGCCGTCTCCGCGCGGGCATTCGATACGGATCTCGCGTGAAATACATCAGCACACGCGGCGCCGCTCCGGCGCTCGGCTTCGAGGACGTTCTGCTCACCGGTCTCGCGCGCGACGGCGGTCTTTACCTGCCCGAGCAGTGGCCGACACTGTCGCACGCCGACATCGCCGCGCTCGCAGGCAAGCCATACGAGGACGCCGCCGTCCGCATCATGCAGCCGTTCATCGACGGCGAGATTCCCGATGCGGAACTCACCGCAATCGTCCGCGATGCCTACGCGACCTTCAATCACCGCCTTGTCGCGCCACTCGTGCAGGTTGGTCCGTCCGACTGGATCCTCGAACTGTTTCACGGCCCGACGCTCGCCTTCAAGGACGTCGCCATGCAGGTGCTCTCGCGCCTGATGGACCGCGCACTTGGCAAGCGCGGCCGCAACGCGACGATTGTCGGTGCCACGTCCGGCGACACCGGCGGCGCGGCGATCGAAGCCTTCCGCGGCCGCGGCGCGATCGACATCTTCATCCTCTTCCCCGAGGGCCGCGTCAGCGACGTGCAGCGCCGCCAGATGACGACGCCAACCGAAGCGAACGTCCACGCGATCGCAGTTCAAGGCACTTTCGACGATTGCCAGAACATCGTGAAGGCGCTGTTCAACGACCTCGAACTCCGCGACCGCCTCGGCCTCGCCGGCGTCAACTCGATCAACTGGGCGCGGCTGATGGCCCAGATCGTTTACTATTTCACGTCCGCAGTGGCGCTCGGATCGCCGCAGCGCGCCGTGAGCTTCTCCGTCCCGACCGGCAACTTCGGCGACGTGCTCGCGGGCTACGCCGCAAAGCGCATGGGTCTACCGATCGACCGCCTGCTCATCGCGACCAACGTCAACGACATCCTCAAGCGCGCCTTCGACACCGGCCGCTACGAGACGCGCGACGTGTTCGCCTCCATGAGCCCGAGCATGGACATCCAGATCTCGTCCAACTTCGAGCGGCTGCTGTTCGAGATGACCGGCCGCGAACCATCGCGCGTCGTCGAACTGATGCGCGACCTCTCCGAGCGCGGCGGCTTCGCGCTCTCGCAGGGCGAGTATGGGCAGCTCAAGGACTCCTTCGACGCCGAGCGCACCGATGAAGCCGCGACGCTCGCCACCATCCGCACGCTCGAAAAGGCAACCGGGTACCTCGCCGACCCGCATACTGCCGTCGCCGTCTCGGCCGCCCAGCGCACCGCGCGCCGCCCCGAGACGCCGATGATCACGCTCTCGACCGCCCACCCGGCGAAGTTCCCCGACGCCATCCGCCACGCCGTCGGCCGCGCACCGCCCGAGCCCGCGACCGTCGCGCGCCAGCGCACGCTTGCCGAGCGCGTCACGGTGCTGCCAGCCGATGCCGCGGCGATTGCGCGCCACGTCACGGCCCATTCACGCGCCGGGCGCGCCTGAGATGGCACAGAAGCGGAATCTCAACACGACCAAGCTCGCGAACGGCCTGACGATCATCTCCGATCACATGCCGCATGTGGAGACGGCCGCGCTCGGCGTCTGGGTCGCGACCGGGGCCCGGCACGAGAGCGCTCGCGAGCACGGCATCTCGCACTTCATCGAGCATATGGCGTTCAAGGGCACGGCGCGCCGCGACGCCCGCCAGATCGTCGAGGAGATCGAGGAGGTCGGCGGCGAACTCAACGCCGCGACGAGCCTGGACTCGACGGCCTTCTACGCCCGTGTCCTCAAGGGCGACCTGGCTGTCGCGCTGGAAATCCTTGCGGACATCATGCTCAACCCGATCTATCCGGGCGAGGAGCTGGAGCGCGAACGGAACGTGATCCTGCAGGAGATCGCGGCGACCCGCGATAGCCCCGAGGAAATCGTCATGGACCTGTTGCAGGACGCCGCTTTCCCCCGCCAGCCACTCGGCCGTCCGATCCTCGGCACCACCAAAACCGTCGGCGCCTTCACCGCCACCGACCTGCACGGCTTCCGTGAGGCGCGCTACCACGCCGGCGATCTTGTCCTTTCAGTCGCAGGGAACGTCGATCACGCCGCGCTGGTGCGCCATGCTGAGGCCCTATTCGGCGCGCTTCGTGGAGCTGAGAGAATCATGCCGGAGCCTGCCAAGTACAAGGGGGGCCTGCGCTTATCGCCTCGCAGGTTCGAGCAGGCCCACGTCGTGATGGGATATCAGGGACCTTCCTACCGCGAGCCGGATTTCTATGCGAGCCAGGTCTTCTCCGGGCTCTTCGGCGGTGGAATGTCGTCGCGGCTCTTCCAGGAGGTCCGCGAGAAGCGGGGGCTCTGCTACTCGATCTACTCGAGTGCGTGGGGCCTGAATGATACGGGGATGTTCAACATTCATGCCGCGACCGGGGCACAGACCATGGACACCTTGATCGAGGTGGTCGCGACGGAGTTCGACAAAGCCGCGGCCAAGCGCCCCGACGCGGGCGAAGTGCGCCGCGCCAAAGCGCAGCTCAAGGCGGGCCTCTTGATGAGCCTCGAAAGCCCGATCGCGCGCGCCGAACAAATGGCCCGTCAGACGCTGGCGCTCGGGCGGCTCGTGCCGACGGCCGAGCTGATCGAGAAGGTGGACGCGGTCGATGCCGATCAGGTCCGCAACCTCGCTGAGCGGCTGCTCACCCATTCTACGCTGTCGTTTGCCCTTGCTGGCGCGGGCAAGGGCGGGCGCAGTATCGTGGACAACATCGAGCGCCGGGCTCGTCGGCATTGATCGAGGGGGTGGCGGTGAGGCAGCATCGGTTCGCAACCGCGACGGTCCCGCTCCACACGCAAGCTCGCCGCGCCAAACATTGTTCGAAGGATGAATTGAAGGCGGTACGGTCATGGCATTCCTGAGACCCTCCTTCCTCGAGGAAGCGAGCGCCTATATCCGCGGCGACGGTCTCTCGCTGCGCCCGCCGGAGATGAGCGACTACGACAACTGGGCCATCGTGCGGCGCGCGAGCCGCGAAAACCTGGTCCCCTTCGAGCCGCAATGGGCCTCCGACGAACTCAGCCGCTCCGCCTACCGCGAGCGGGTGCGCCTCTATCAGCGCAACCGCCGTGACGGCACCGGCTACGCGTTCTTCATCTTCCGCGATGCCGACCGGGCGCTGATCGGCGCGCTCACCTTTTCCCACGTGCGCCGCGGCATCACGCAAGCCGCCTCGCTCGGCTACTGGATGGGCACATCCTACACGCGCCAAGGCAACATGCGGCGCGCGCTCGCCGCTGTGCTGCCGTTCGCGTTCGAGGATCTGCGCCTGCATCGTCTCGAAGCCGCGTGCCTGCCGCACAATTTCGCGTCCCAGCGCGTGCTCGAGCAAAACGGCTTCCAGCGCGAAGGCGTCGCCCGGCGCTATCTGCGCATCAATGGCCTGTGGCAGGATCACGTTCTCTTCGCCCTGATCGAGGAGGATTGGGCCGCATGAGGCTGCGGACGGCGCACAATCGAGGTCGATGGACCGGCGCGGATGCCCGCCGCGGGCCGCTCGCGTGCGTGCGCTTCCTGCTTGCGCTGTTTGCCGCCTTCGTGTTCGTCGCGGCCACACCGCTGACAGCCTCGGCACTCGAACCGATCGAGGTCACCGAGGAAACGGACCGGATCGACGTCAGCGCCCACGCCGAATTCTACGAAGGCCGCGGCGACAGCCTGCAGGCCGAGACCGCACCGGATGCCTCGGGCGGCACATTCCGCATGAACGTGCGCGCCGCGACCGCCGGCACCAATCCGAGCTGGGCGGTCTTCGCGCTGCGCAATTCGACCAACAAGCCGATCGAGCGCTGGCTGCTCGCGAACCGCTACACCATGGCCGGCTCGGGTGTGATCTGGCCGGATCTCGACGCGCGGCGTCTCGAGGCCATCCATCAGTCCGAAGGCTTCGTCCCCGAGCGCGTGCACAACGATCGCGCCGACATCTACCGCATCAGCATCGAACCCGGCCGCACCGTCACTTTCGTCGTCGAGCTCGCCTCCGAACGGATCGCGCCGCTGACGCTGTGGAAGCCGCTCTCGGTCGAGCAGCGCCACCGTGACCGCCAGCTCTTCCACGGCATCCTGCTCGGCTTCACAGGCCTGCTCGCGATCTTCCTGACCGCCGTGTTCGCGGCCAACCACAAGATGATCTTCCCGAGCGCCGCGCTCGTTGCATGGTGCGTGCTGGCGCTGCTCTGCGTCGATTTCGGCTTCTGGTCGCGCCTCTTCCCGATGCGCGCGGAGGACAATGCCCAATACCGCGCGGTGGCGGAGGCCGCCGTCGCCGCAAGCCTTGTCATTTTCCTGTTCACGTTCCTGCGCGGCAATCTGTGGAACAGCTTCCTGAGAATGCTGTTCGTCATCTGGATCGCCGGACAGCTCGTCATCGTCGCAACCGCGGTCCTCGATCCACGCCTCGCAGCCACAGTCGCGCGCCTGTCGTTCGCCGCGGTCGGTGGCTTCGGCGGTCTGATGATTCTCTATTACGCGCTGCGCGGCCTCGACCGTGCGCTAGCGCTGGCACCGACGTGGATCCTGCTCCTCGTGTGGCTGTTCGGCGCCGCGATGACGCTGACCGGGCGTCTGTCGGGCGAAATCGCAATCTCGGGCCTGCTGTCGGGTCTCGTGCTGATCATTCTGTTGATCGGCTTCACGGTCACCCAGTTCGCGTTCCGCGCCAGCGAGCCCGCCTACGGGAGCAGTCCGTCCGACCGCCAGCTCCGGGCCACGGCCATCGAGATGGCCAGCGTCGGCGTGTGGGAATGGAACGCGCGCCGCGACGAGATCAAGATGGACCCCATCATCGAGGCGACGCTCGGCCTCAAGCCGGGCGATCTCTCGGTCAAAGTCGACGATCTGCTCGGCTATCTCCATCAGGCCGACCGCGAGCGCATGCTGCTGCTGTTCCAGGGCGTCAAGGACAAGTCCGGCGGCACGGTCAATCTCGACTTCCGCATGCGCCACGCCGACAGCACCTATCGCTGGTTCGAACTCGAGGGCGCGACTGTCCCTACCGCCGATCACCGCTCGCTGCGTTGCGTCGGCCTGATCCGCGAAGTGACCGACCAGCGCCGCGCCCACGAACGCCTGCTGCATGACGCCGTTCACGACAGTCTGACCGGCCTGCCCAACCGCGAACTCTTCCTCGACCGGCTGACCGTCGCGATCACGCGCAGCGTCACCGATCCGGCGCTGCGGCCAACGATCCTCTTTCTCGATCTCGACAAGTTCAAGAGCATCAACAGCTCGTTTGGTCTCGTCGTCGGCGACAGCCTGCTGCTGACCGTCGCACGCCGCCTGCAGCGCACGCTCAACACCACGGACACGCTCGCACGTCTCGGCGGCGATCAGTTCGCAATCCTGATCCCGGCACAACACGACCCGCGTGAGCTGGCCATGCTCGCCGAGCGCCTGCGCCGCTCACTGCGCTCGCCGATCAAGATCGCCAACCAGGAGATCGTGCTGACGGGCTCCATCGGCATTGCCGTCGGCGACAGCACAATGCCGGAAAACGCCCGCGAACTGCTGCGGCAAGCCGAAACCGCGATGTATCGCGCGAAGCGGGCCGGTACCGACCGCATCGAAATCTTCTCGGCGCAGATGCGCAGCGAGAAGGACGAGCGCATCGCCATCGAAAGCGATCTGCGCCGAGCGATCGACCAGGGCCGCCTCACCGTCCTCTATCAGCCGATCGTCACTCTCTCGACGGAGGCGCTCGTCGGCTTCGAGGCGCTCGTCCGCTGGGAGCATCCGCGCTACGGCCAATTGAGCCCTGCCGAGTTCATACCTGTCGCCGAAGAGACCGATCTCGTCGTCAAGCTCGGCAGCTACGTGCTCGCGCGCGCGATCGAGGAGGTCGTGCGTTGGCAGGGTGCGCTGCAGCGGCCCGACCAACCGCTGTTCGTCAGCGTCAATGTCTCGAGCCGTCAGCTTTTGAAGGCCGACATCGTCCCCGAGATCCGCCACCTGCTCGGCCGTGCCGTGGCGCCCCATGGATCACTGCGCCTCGAAGTCACCGAGTCGCTCGTCATGGAGAATCCGGAGCACGCAACGCACGTGCTGGAGCTGCTGAAGAGTGCCGGCGCCGACCTCGCGCTGGATGATTTCGGCACCGGTTACTCCTCGCTCGCCTACCTCCAGCGTTTCCCCTTCGACACGATCAAGATCGACAAGGCGCTCGTCCAGGCAGGCACCGAGAGCGATGCCGGCGGCGCCATCGTGCGTGCCAGCGTGACGCTCGCCCATGAACTCGGGCGCAAGGTTGTCGCCGAAGGCATCGAGACACCGGAAGACGCCGCGTTCCTGCGTTCGATCGGCTGCGAGTATGCGCAGGGCTTCTATTACGGCCAGCCGATGTCCGAGCGCGACGCGTTGCAGCTCGTGCGGCTGGTCGCGAAGTCCGAAAAGAAAATGGGCCGCCGAGCCCAAAAGATTGGGGC